>QMPN01000505.1 GCA_003648575.1 Bacteroidota bacterium | reverse complement strand
ATTTGATGCAAAACCAAGCCTTATTCTTATGAAAAAACTATCCCTACTGATTCTCAGTATGATGATTACATTTTTTCTTGCCGGACAAACAGCCGGAACCCTCGATCTTTCTTTTGGTAATAACGGCATCACCCTGACTGATTATTCATACAATGGGGTAGATAACTATTCGTATGCCTCTGCATTACAGGCTGACGGGAAAATCATCCTGGGTGGATACTCTGTTAATAATCTCCATCAAAACATGACTTTTGTACGCTATCTTCCTGACGGGACACTTGATAATACCTTTGGTGATGGAGGGATCAAAATCCTGCTATTTGGAGGATCGGATGATCGTCTGGAGGACCTTGTCATTCAAGCGGACGGGAAAATCATTGCTGTGGGCTATACAAGCAATAGCACCAATAAACAAATGACGGTAACAAGACTCAATACGGATGGCTCGCTTGACAACAGCTTTAATGCGAATGGGATGACGCTTATTAATTTCGGTGATTCGGTGAATGCTTATGGAAGATCGGTGGCCCTGCAGGACGATGGAAAGATCATTGTAGGAGGACATATTACGTTTACGGATCAAGATCCCGAAATCAACGGTGCTATTTGCAGGCTGACATCCTCCGGTGTCCTTGATAACACCTTTGGCGTAGACGGGATCATAACCCATGATATTCTTTCCCTGTGGAACGACATGACCCAAATTGCTATCCAGGATGAAAAGATCATCCTTGGAGGGATATCCACCAGAAGTGATGACTTCGCCAGATTTATAACCCTGTGCCGGTATAATCCTGATGGCTCACTTGATACAGGATTTGGTACATCCGGCATTATGTCACTTGAAATTGCTGCCGGAACGCCCGGTTACTATGAAAGTATGTGCCTGACAGAAGACGGAAAGATCATTTTTGCAAATTCTATTAGTACAGGATGGTTGGAACATGATCTTGCAGTGTGGCGCTTTCAGTCGAATGGATTTCCTGATAATTCTTTCGGGTATTACGGTATGGTCACCATAGCTATGGGAGCTAACAGCGATGCCAATGCTGTTGCATTGCAGGCAGATGGTAAAATTGTTGCAGCTGGTTTCTACACTAATCCCTCCTCCGGGAAAGATGATTTTCTGCTAGTGAGGTACCACGAAAATGGTTACCTTGATCTAAGCTTTGGAACAGAAGGCACAGGGGTGGTCGTTACCAATGCCAGCTCGGAGATATGGTTATCGGATCAAATCTTTTCCCTCCTGATACAGGATGATGGAAAGCTTCTTGTTTCAGGTTATGCATATGCAGAATCCTATAATGTTGATTTCGCAGTGGCCAGATACTATTCCGGTTTAAATATAGGGGTGGAAACACCTGAGCAAGATACACGGGAACTTACCATATTTCCAAATCCAATTACGGAAGAAACAAAGCTGGTTATTAATCTGGCCGAAGAAAGTATTGTTAAAGTGGAAGTCTTTAATGCTTTTGGAACAAAAGTCACTGAGTTGACACAACATAGCTATTCAGAAGGCGAACATCAGTTCCGCTGGGATGGCGGGGACGTGAAAGCAGGCGTGTATATTATTAAAATGACGGTTGGTGATATGGTTTATACTTCGAAGGTTGTTAAAGCAGACTAAAGAAGACCGAACAACGAGCAACCAGTAACCAGTAGCCAGTAACCAGTAACCAGTAACCAGTAACCAGTAACCAGTAACAATGTTTTTACTATATTTGAATCTTAAATCTTTATTCTTATGAAAAAACTATCCCTGTTGCTACTCAGCATGATAAGTACATTTTTTCTTGCCGGCCAAACACCCGGTACCCTCGACCTTTCTTTTGGCAATAACGGTATCATACTGACTGATTTCAATACCCTTGATGGTGTTGGCCGGGCCTCTGCCATACAGGCAGACGGAATGATCGTTATAGGCGGTTCTGCGTACAATGGAAATGTTGACAATATTTCATTTACACGCTATTTGCCTGACGGAACCCTTGATGTTGCATTTGGTTCGGGAGGGATCGTGACTGTGGTGATGGAGGATACTGAGGAAAAACTATATGACATAGCGATACAACCTGACGGCAAGATCATCGGGGTGGCAACACACATTGATTATGAATCTAACATGGTCATTATCAGGTTGAATACTGACGGCACCATGGATAGTACTTTCAGCAACGATGGTATATTGTTTATTGACTTTGACCTGCCAACTGACTCTTATGGCATGTCGCTGGATCTGCAGGAAGATGGGAAAATAGTTGCCGCAGGATATCTGTATGATATGGCTGGTGATATACAGAGCGCCCTGTGCAGGCTGAACCCGGATGGGTCTTTTGATAACAGCTTTGGCACGAATGGGATCGTTATACATGATATTCTTTCGAAGAAAAACTTCATCAATAATGTTGTACTGCAGGGCGAAAAAATTATTATTGGAGGCTTGTCGTTTTCAGACAGTGATAGTGGATTTGTCACACTGAGCCGGTTTGATGCCAATGGGCTCCCCGATATGAGTTTTGGTGTAAGTGGTAATGTAGAGGTCTTTGTGCCCCTCGAGTTCTGGGACCAGGATCCGGAAGGTCATATGTGCCTGGATGCAGAAGGCCGTATTATATTTGCAGGTTATGTGATCGGTGATGGTAATCAGATTGCAGTACATCGTTTTGAGTTTAATGGATCTCCCGATAACTCTTTCGGAGATAATGGCATGAGTGTTATACCTGTTGAAGGAAATACCAGGGCCTATGCTGTGACCACACAATACGATGGTAAGATCATTGCCGGCGGTTATCAGTGGATTGATAATTATGCAGATTTTGCCATGGTCCGATACCTGGAAGATGGCAGCCCTGACAGTACTTTTGGGGCTGATGGAACAGGGGTAGTGATCACCCATGTCAGCAGCGGCGGATATTATCCCGACAATAGGATTTATT
>QMPN01000504.1 GCA_003648575.1 Bacteroidota bacterium | reverse complement strand
TACTTGATCTATGACATCAACGGGGATGTGCCGAAGAAGCCCTGGCTCAATCTGAAGATATACCTGGGTACCGAGGATCAGGAACCGGATCCCACTCTCCAGGCGATGCATGGTATAGATGATACCCCCGCTTATCGCGGAGAGGCTTATGTCGTGTTCACGGACTTCCAGTTAGCTGACTACGGTAACCGGACTCCGTTGTTTCAGGTTATTACGGCATCAACTGCCGAAGACGCCAACTCGGAACTTAATGTTTCTGTGGGCCACGATACGGTCAATGATGCCAGCATTCGGTACATGGTCAGACATCCGCTTAACGGCGATATATTCTATGCGTTAGTTCCTCTGAATAGAGAACCCGCCGATTGGAATAAGAATGTTCCGATCAGTGTTGTTAGTCCGTATGATGATAACCAAATAAAGTATGGCGCCGGTTCTCATTTAGTTAATAACGATGCGTATTTTGCTTCAGCCCATAACGTAGGATTTAGTAATATCACTGAAGGAGCCACCGCATATAAGTATTTCTTTTTACTTTCGGTTGAGCGGACAGCTTCGCCTGATAACTTTTTAAAAGATCTGACTTATAATCTTTTCGATGTTAATACCGGACGTGTTGAATTCAGCGGGCTTTTAATAAACTCAAAAGAAACAGTCGGGTCAAATATCAACCCGATTCCGATGGATGGCCCCGGATATAAAGACCGAGGTGTATATCTTGGTGTTCATCATATAGATTTTGAAACTGGGGTTATCCGATTTTGGGTAATTCAAGGCCCTGGTGAAACGAACCCTTTAGAAGATCGCACATTCAGTCCTCGTTCTGGTTGGAGAACTGAGAATATTTTAGTAAAGGCTAAGGGTTCGGATGGGGATTTTCTCATCCACGCAAACGATTCTGATTTGCCTAGTGGTAATCAGAGTTTTATAACTAAATATTCTTTCGAGTCTGGAATAACCTGGACTATAAATACGCCTGATTCTTTTTATATCGGGGATGCGTCAACTGCTTTACAACGTGCTGTATATGATCCTGACGAAAAGGTTTGGTGGAGTTGCTATAACGGTAAAATTTGGTGCTTTGATGATGGGTTTGAACATGAGTCCGAAGCGGGTGGCGCAACCTATCATGTTTGGGATCTGACCGGAGATCCGAATTATTTAGGAATGGAAGGGTATTCCGCAATAAGTGGCGGGTATTTATATTGGCATGCAGAATGGACTAACCCAGAAACCTCTAACCTTGAATTTACAGTTCAGTCATGGGCAACCGCAGGCTTCAGAGAAACTGATCAAGGGTTAATAGATCACCCGTTGAACTATTATCCGATGACTACGGTTCTTGGTGATCAGAATTGGAATTTGTCGAATGCCGCATTTTCTCCTGAGGTAAATGCTTTTTATGGTCATACGACTAATATGGGGCAAGGACAGTTTGGCGCACGTAAATATAAATTAGGCGGACTCATTGCAGATGAAGGTATTTCTCTGGCAGAGATACTTGCCGACATTTGTGCCCGGTGTGGTATGGAAGCTATCGACTATGACGTAACCGATGCAGCCTCTACTATAGTCAATGGTTATCACATAGCGAAGCTCCTGGCTGGCAGATCTAACATCGCTCCCCTGCAACACGGCTATCTGTTCGATGCTGTCGATACCGCGGGCACTGTGAAGTTCGTTATGAAGGGCAAGGACTCAGTCGCTACCTTGGAGCGAGATGATCTTGCGGCGAGTGTAGGTGGCTCCTCAGACGTCCCTATGATCAAATCCCAGCGAATCATGGAGCATCAATTACCGGCACAGGCCACCGTGATCTATATCAATCCGGATGCCAGTTTCGAACCAGGTACTCAAAAGGCAGAACGGGTTGCCTCGGACAACACCAACTCTATCAAGCTCGAGTTGCCGATTCTATTCAAGGATGATGTCGCCAAAGAGTTGATCGATAAGATTCTTCATCTGACTCATATCGAACGTGAATCTTATGACCTTCAAGTGATGCCGAGATGGCAGCACCTGGAGGCAGCTGATGTTATTGAAGTGCCGGGACTCAACGAATATTTCGTTATGCGGGTAGTTCGAACATCGTTCATCGAAGGTGTCAAAAAAATCGAAGCGGTGAGGGAGGAGAAGGACGCCTATACCTCTTACGTTACGGGAGATCCCGCGCAACCACCAGATGACGTTATCGAGATTCCGGGCACCATGCTTTATGTGCTGCTGGATGTTCCTTTGTTGCGTGATTCTGATGATAACGCTGGTGTATATGCAGTCGCTTCATCTTTCACTGAGACGTGGAAAGGTGGTGTACTTTATAAATCACTAGACGGTAATAGTTGGGGTGAAGCGGCGACGTTCACAAAGCGTAGTACCTATGGGACTCTTATTAATCCGTTACCAACTCGCACCCCTCTGTATTGGGATAAAGAGAATACGATAACGGTTCAGATGGTAGCAGGTGACTTCTTTGGCGTTGGCGAGAGTGCTGTTCTTCAAGGATACAATTCGATAGCCGTTGGTTCCTGGGATGTATGGGGCGACGGGGCCTGGGAGATTATCAACTATCAGGAAGCTGATGAAATCTCCCCTGGAGTTTATGAGCTTAGTAAGTTGATTCGAGGGCGTCTTGGATCTGAGGCAATAGCAGCCGTTTATCCAGACTGGCCGGCCGGTTCTTACGTGGTTCCTCTGAATGAATCGAACCTTAAATATTTCGGTGCGGCGTTATCTGAAATCGGGGATTTAGTAAATACAAAAGGCGTCACCTTTGGCGTGAATGTGAACGATCCTGGTAATGTTGAAGGGGGGTTCTTTAATCGCGGCGTTTGTTTAACGCCATTGGCCCCTTCGCAGATCAAAGGAAGGAAGAACGGAGACCTCGATCTAACTGTAACGTGGATGGCAAGAAGTCGATACCCCGCCAAGGATTTCTTTTCTGG
>QMPN01000503.1 GCA_003648575.1 Bacteroidota bacterium | reverse complement strand
TATTTATATGCAAGAAGTTTCTTTATGGAGGAATATAATTTACTCGCAAAACATAAGGAAGCTTTTCTGTACTTCAAGGAGCAATCGAAGAAATACTGGACCGGACAAAATAAATATATTCAGGGGATGATCGCTTTGTCATTGCACCGGCTGGGAGAAAGCCCGATGCCGGTAGTTATTATGACATCTGTCAAGGAACACGCCCTGTATGATGATGAAATGGGTATGTACTGGCGACAGGATGCGGGATATTACTGGTACGAAGCTCCCATTGAAACACAGGCACTGCTCATCGAGGCTTTTGATGAGATCATGGATGACAAAGCTGCTGTCGAGCAAATGAAAACCTGGTTGCTTAAACAAAAGCAAACCCATGACTGGGAGACAACCAGGGCCACTGCTGATGCATGTTATGCCTTACTTCTGCGTGGAACCAACCTGCTCTCCGAAGAAGGGGATGTACGCATCAGCATCGGTGGAGAGGATATCAACCCGGATAATATCGACGGAGTGGAAAAGGAAGCCGGCACCGGGTATTTTCAGCATCGCTGGAATGGAAATGAGATCAATACCGGGATGGCAAACATCACTGTTTCGAAAGACAATGACGGAGTGGCATGGGGAGCTGTTTACTGGCAGTATTTTGAGGATCTGGACAAGATCACCGCTCATGCATCACCCCTGAATATTCAGAAGAAGCTATTTTTGAAAAGCTATACTTCAGAGGGGCCTGTACTCACACCTGTCAATGATGGTGATATACTTAAGCCCGGTGACAAAGTAATTTCCAGGATAGAGATCAGGCTTGATCGCGACATGGAATTTGTACACATGAAAGACATGCGTGCTGCAGCCCTGGAACCTGAGAATGTCCTGTCGGGTTATCACTGGCAGGGGGGCATGGGTTATTATGAAAGTATCCGCGATGCATCGGTGAATTTCTTTTTCAGCTACCTGAGAAAAGGTACCTGGGTGTTCGAATACCCTCTGAACGTAAGCCAGCGAGGTACATTCTCCAATGGCATATCTACTATTCAATGTATGTATGCACCGGAATTTGCCAGCCATTCCGAAGGTGTCAGCATTAAGGTTGAATAAGCACTAACACGCTTATAAACAATTGTTAATAATTGTTGTTAGTATCTTGTTAATAGTTGAGGCACCTAATTTCTTGACAGGAGTAGGGTATTTTTACTATATTTGTTTCATCAGGTGAGCGATAAAGGGCTGGCTGGAGTCTGCGAAGGCAGAGCGACGCTAAAACCGCAAGGCAGAGGCAGAGCAAGGCCGGGGACGGGTAAAGGCCGGGGTAAAAGTGAAACAAAGCTCTTGCGAGTGGAGGGAAGCCAAGCTCAGATGCGGAGGAGACAGGACCGCGAGGAAAAGGAACCAAAAGCATTAGTCGTAATAACAGTAACCTGACATGAACCGGAGGCTTAGGCAACCGGGAAATGGCGGAGACCGTCTCGCAAGAAGCGGTCTCCGCATGTTTTATATACCCTCAATTTACTTCACCCCTGTTTTCCCTCTTCCCTACCTGAATTTTCGCAGCCGGAGCAGGCTCAAATGCAGAAGGGGACTAAATAAAAACTTAAGTTTTTCTGGATTTGGAGACTTGTAATTTGGAATTTGTTTCGAATTTGGGGATTTAGAACTTAGGGTTTCCCACATTAGTGGGTTATGATCCTGCTCAGGTCAGAATTGAACTTACGGCTGATATTCTTCAGTCCGTATAATTCCCTCAGCAAAAATTCCTGATCCTCTTCAGAAGTATTGTCTTTAATCTGCTGCTGAATGGAAGACATTTTCGATTCGATCTTCTTGATCTTGAATGATAGCAGGGAGCTGTCGACAAGCATATTTAACCTGCTGTCTTCCTGGTTAACATAGATCCTCTTCTTCTCCCAGTTCTCACTTAGCTCGTAAGGTGAACTTAAGAGGTCGGCACTGGTGGATCGGACTTGCTCCATCTCATGATTGATGAAATCCTTTTCATCCACATCCTGGTCGTGGGAAAGCTTCTGCTGGTATTCATCGAATATCATCTGGTAAACAGCATTGTTAAAGGTCAGGTCGTCGGCCCTGATAGCGGTTACCAGGTATTTACCTATGGTTACGCTGATAATCTCTGTATAGGTATTCCCATCCTCATCTTTTTTCTCCCTTTCTAGCTTAATTTCTTCCTTGCCATACTGAAGCAGTACCCTGATGATCTCCCGTTCCTGAAACACACTGTTGGTATGATCAATATCCCTGGATTGTGGAATGGTCTCCGGCTCCTGGTCAGGAATATACCGATCTTTATCCTGTTGCTCTTTCCTGAATTTTTTCCGGATGATCTTATTCAATTCGTTCACCAGGATCTGTTCAGGAGTATCCAAAAGGCTACTGCATTCCTTGATATAAACGTTGCGGTAAATGCTGTCGGGTATGAGCGAGATGGTTTCCACTATCTCCCTGATCAGCCCCGCTTTTTTAACGGGGTCCCCTTTGGTCCCTTCAAGCAACAGGCTTGTTTTGAAGCGGATAAAATCTTTTTCCTGGGCCAGGAATTCTTTGGTTTCGGCAGTTCGGTGATTCCTGACATAAGAATCAGGGTCCTCGTCAGGCGGGAACATGATGATCCTGACATTCATGCCCTGCTCAAGTATCAGGTCAATGCCACGGAAGGAAGCCATGATGCCTGCCTGGTCGCCATCATACAATATTGTGATATTCTTGGTGAAACGCTTGATGAGCCTGATCTGGTCAGTGGTAAGGGCAGTCCCGGAACTGGCCACCACGTTCTCAAAGCCGGCCTTATACATGGAAATAACATCAGTATATCCCTCAACGAGGAAACATTTGTCCTGCCTGATTATTTCCGACTTGGAAAGGTTCAGACCGTATAGAACATTGCTCTTATTGTAAATTTCCGACTCGGGGGAGTTTACATATTTAGG
>QMPN01000502.1 GCA_003648575.1 Bacteroidota bacterium | reverse complement strand
TGGGCTTATACTGCATAGGAGGTTAAAGTTAAATGAGTCAGCTACTACACACTATCTATACTGGGCAGTATAGATATTCTGGAGCAGACAGAACGGACATTACTGTAAAAGGTAATGAGCCAAATGGAAGATTCTTTGCGCCAACATGGAGTATGGTGATGGGAGTCAAACAAGGTAAAATATCTGAGGAGGATTATGTAAAATTATATACTGATATACTCCAAAATTCTGTTTCAGTTAAGTCATGGGATTGGTTTCTTAGCGTCCCAACCCGCACATTAGTTTGTTTTTGTCCAAAAGACGCTTTTTGTCATCGTAATATCCTTGTCAATTATCTTACCCACATCTTTGGAGACAGGATAAAGAACGGCGGCTTCCGCACAACTAATTAGATCCGTTATAGTGAGGCCACAGGGTTCTCGGGAAACAGAATTTTGTTGGCGGACACATAGTACTTGCATGCAGATACTCGACATGTAAGTACTTTAACATCAGAGTACTGCGCCACCCAGTCCCAGCTCCGCTAGCCAACACCCTAGTTATACTACCTGTAATCATCACGCATTCAAAATCTTGTATACCCCTTAGTTCTCGGAGTACATTTTTTTAATATACTTCGAGAGTTAGAGTTTAGAGTAAGGAGTAGAGTTTGGAGTAAGAGCATTCTCGGAGTACAGCTTTTTGAATAGTGGAGTAATTAATCCACTCTAATTTTATTTCAATTAATCTTTAAACTGGTTGCCAGTAGGAGGTGCCTCATGTAGTACCTTAAGCGTTTTGTACCATCATGTATTGTTGATTCTTTTAACCTAATAATATGGAGCATTAGTAAAATTATGTGAAAAAATATTAGAGCCATGAGGCATATAGTGGGTTTGCCAGCACCCTACGGCAAAAAGCTGGCACCTCATTAATACACATGAACTCGTTCGTGTTTATCAATGAGGTCTTAACTTAAATTAAAGGAGTATGCTATGTACAAATGCGTTGAAGTAAACAATTGGAAAGTAATAGGCAACAAACTTATTATTAACACAGAAGAATCTGCTACCATCACCATCAAAGATCAGATATTTGAGGAGGGAAGCATTGTTGAAATTAATACTGATACAATAGTCAAACTTGGTAAACCAGCACCTACTATGGTACATACTAAAAGAGTTTGTGCTATATTTAAAAGTGTAATTGCTGATATTAAAAAGCAAGAAAGAAAGGGATATTTGAATCCATACACAACAGAAGTATTAGCTCGTACATCCAAAAACAGTCTACCTAATATCACTAAGACAGACATCGAAGGTATGTTTAAAGAACTGGGGTTATAATAATCCCAAACGTTAATTAAATCCTATAAAGGAGAAGTATCATGGCAAACGCAAGAAAATTTGGTTTAACTGTAGCTTATGCTGCAGCTTCAAAAATTGAAAATCGTATCCTTGCTAGAATTGATCGCACTGCAAGGATGGTATCTGACAACTTCGGAAAAACAGTTAAGAGTAATGATGGGAGTTGTAATTACCCAGACCCTAAAAAGGTCAGTGCTCATAACCTTCGTCTCGCACGTTAATACTTAAATTGGTGGCAGTCTTAGAGCTGCCGCCACTCATAAGGAGTCAAATATGAAAAGATTTAGAAGCCCTTTCGCATTTATTGATGAAACAGACCAGTTGATTAAATTAAAGAGTTTAGTTGCGACAAACATTGAAGGAGAGCCGCAGGCAGTATTTACACAAGTAGAAGTAGATAAAGCGATTGCAATGACACAGCCTATTAGCTTCCCGTTGTTCTCGGAGTACAGAGCTTTGAGAGGATTGCAAATGATTGAACATAAACCAACATTACAATTAACGTATAAACAATAATCCTTAAGGAGGATAGTATGAGTACAGAAACAGCAGTAACAGTACAAAAGATCACACAGGCAAAGGGGATCATAGTTATTGATCAAGCATACGGTAGTATCGCAATATGCAATACTAAACTAATTACACAAAAACTGGTCGATCTAATGATAGCCTGTCTTGATGATGGTGGATTTGAAGCTGATGGACATGGTCTATTATCTATTGTATTTAGAGACGACGGATTTCCAACTTCCGAAGACGGCGATCAAGCATCTTGGATGTTTTATCCGAACTCATTGGCAGCTGTATGTAATTTGAGAGGTTGCATTGAACTTGCAATTACAAACACACAGGATATTGACACTCCAAATTCGGAGTTCGTTAGTATCTATGCCTTGGTATGGAAAAACATCCTTCAAGGTTTCTTCCATGAAGCTCACCATGCCAATTCCTTCCTTCAGGATGGACACAAACTTTGGAATAACAAAGATGAGCGTGCTAAAGAAGAGGAAAAGGCTGACGAGTATGCACGCACAATGCTTTTCAAATTGGCAAAAACTACAGACGTAGAAGTTGAATTCAGCGAAGAAGTTTCTACCATGATTACTAAAAGACTTATGGAAGAAATAGCTACTGTCAAAGAACTTCTGCCAAACTTGGAAAAAGACCGTGAAGAGGACAACAAATTGGCTCGTTGGTATACCAGCCAAAAGCATATGATGAATCATGGTGGTGTGTATTACGATGAAGATGAAGATAGTTCAGATCCTGCCATCAGTCTGAAAACCTTCAAAGAATTCTTGCATGTTTGTTCTGGTGATGCTGAAGATGACACCGAATGGCTTGGAGATACCATCGGTCAGCAACTAGAGTTAAAGCAAGAGCCTGTTAATGAAGATGCCCACGGCAATGCAGTACCTTCATCTGTTGACGTTAGTACTGTTATTAACAACGATGCTGTTGAATCGTATGACGATATGCCTTTTGAACCAGATGAAGCCCCTGTTAGTGCTGGATTTCAAGGTGTTAGTCAGTTTCAACAAGCAGTGCCAGCTGCTCAACAGCCTGCTCCTGTAATGCCTGCTCCTGCCAACACTAGCC
>QMPN01000501.1 GCA_003648575.1 Bacteroidota bacterium | reverse complement strand
TTCTCTTTTTCAAAATCAAGGATGCCATTAAAAGCCAGGTTTATAAGGTCATCCTGAACATCCAGGCGGCCGTTGAACTTAGTTTCCGCGATTTCCCCACTCAACTCAAGCTGATTAAAAGTATTTCCCATAAACTCCAGTGAGTCAATATTCCCTATCATCCCGATCTCAGCAGTTTCACCAGTCAGCCCTGACCCATTTATCCTGGCATCCAGGTCCATGCTGCCAAAATAATCAGAAAGGCCGAGAAATTCACCTATGTCGAAATTCCTCGCTGTAATATGGCCATCATATACAACATCAGTATGGTCTTCATTCTGACGAAGAGAAATATCCGTGGTGATGGTACCTATATCAGAGATAAACACTGCTTTTGATACGAAGTCATTATAAAAGCCTGTAAATGCACCCTGGATCTCCATCATACCGAAAACTTCCAGTTCAGGGGGAACAGGAATATGCCTGTATACGCCCGGAATGGCAAATTTCTTAACATCTGCCTGGCTCATCGTGAATTCATCAATACGGGTATGGATATAAGTTTCCCTGACATCAGGCAGTCCATACAGGCGAACATCACCTTGAAAGTGAGTACTTTTCCCAAAGGCGAAGCGGAAGTCCTTTACCCTCATATTATTCACCCTGCCCTTAACGGATCCTCCTATCCTTACCTGATTGTCCATCACGAGAAGATCCGGAGCAAAATATCCAATGTCCTTAAGGTTGAGTTCTGAGGGCCTGATCTCTCCCATCATCTCCACTTCTTCTGTAAACCTGATATAACTGGGCCAACCATGGTAATGGAAGGCAAGATCGAGGCTTATATCAGATCTGGGGGTGACAGCATGCAGGCTGTCGGCGATCAGAAAGAGGGGGCTTAATCTGAAATCCCCGCTGAGTTCATCCACGATAAAACCGCATCTGTCATAGCAACTAAGCCTGTTGATAGTAAAATCGAAAGTATCATTCAGGATGTTAAGGTTTTCCATCTGCAGCTCATGTATGAATATGTCGAGGTTTTGATAATCCATACCCACCGGGATTGGATCACGACCCTCATCGATATACCGGAAGCGCACATTCTGCAGCTCAAGTGCTGAGAGGCTGACCTGCCAATCTGCCTGGCCATGGATCGTATCGATCCCGGTATCGGGGGCATCGGTCTGAAAATGATCACCAATAAATGAATATGTAAATGCAGAGTCGTACCTGTCCATGATAAGGGAAAAAGAGGCATCGGAAATCCTGATAGCATTCACCTCAAAGATCCTTTTCGATTGCTGCAGCCTGAACCGCTTCATGTTAACCGAGAGTTCGCCTGCATGAAAAAGTGTGTCGCCACGCTGATCCATTGCCAGTACCGCTGTGGCATTAAGAGTAAGCCTTGGTGATATATACAGTCCATCGATCCTGATCACCGTATTCATCCTCTTGGAGAGATAGGAAGCGGCCATACGGGCAAGGAAGGTCTGCACCAATGGATTATAGCTCATCCACGACAAGGAAAACGGGATGACTATGACCACCAGCAAGCTGTACAACAATATCCGTATTAGCCTTTTTTTGATAACTTTGCGTTTTAATAATAAAGCCGGATGAGCACCCTGATACTTGGCATTGAATCTTCCTGTGATGACACATCAGCAGCTGTTACCGAGGATACCAAAATCCTTGCCAATATCGTTGCCGGGCAAGAAGTTCATAAAAACTACGGCGGTGTAGTTCCAGAACTTGCCTCCAGGGCTCACCAGCAGAATATTATTCCGGTCATTGACCAGGCTCTCAAACAAGCAAAGATAAAGAAAAATCAACTTGATGCTGTTGCATTTACACGTGGGCCGGGCTTGCTCGGATCTCTTCTTGTCGGCACATCTTTTGCCAAGGCATTTGCACTTGCTGCCGAGATTCCGATTATTGAGGTTGACCACCTGCAGGCACATATCCTGGCACATTTTATCACCGGCGATGCAAATCAAAAAGTTCCGGGATTTCCGTTTATCTGCCTTACCGTTTCCGGGGGGCATACACAGATCATAAAAGTTGATGACCCTCATACCTTTACACTGCTTGGGCAGACCATCGACGATGCCGCAGGCGAGGCCTTCGACAAGGCAGCAAAGATCATGGGACTCCCCTATCCCGGCGGGCCATACATCGATAAGCTTGCCGGCGAAGGCAATCCTCAGGCATACAAATTCCCCAAGCCCAGGATCAAGGGGCTGGATTATAGCTTCAGCGGATTAAAAACATCTTTTCTTTATACCGTCAGGGATAAACTCAGGGAAGATGCCTCTTTCATTGAAAAGGAAAAAGCCAATCTTGCCGCATCTATTCAGTTCACCATCATTGATGTGCTGCTTGACAAGCTCACGCAGGCAGCCGAAATGACAGGGATCAGCGATATTGCCCTTGCAGGAGGGGTGTCGGCTAACAGTGGCCTGAGAAAAGCACTAAAGGAAAAAGGTGAAAAAACGGGCTGGAATATCTTTATCCCCGGGTTTGAATTCACTACCGATAATGCAGCTATGATCTCCATTGCCGGCTATTTCAAATATCTGAGGAATGACTTTGCCTCCCAGGACATTACACCATATACAAGAAGTAATTTTTAACGATATTATCCATGCAGCAGAAACAAATGAAAGCAATTACACTGCCCGCATACCAGGGAAATATTATCAGGGCTCTCCGCAGCCTGGAAATACAGGAGAAGGAATTACCCGTACTCAATTCCGATGAAGTTTTGATCGAAATTGCGGCAGCTCCTGTAAACCCATCAGACCTTGCTTTCATCCAGGGGGGATATAACATCAGGAAAGCCTTGCCCGCCATCCCCGGTTTCGAGGGCACCGGCAAAGTTATTCAAACCGCTTCCTCCACTGTGGCAAAGAACATGAATGGCAAGAGGGTAAGCTTTTTCTCCCAATCCGACCGTGGAGGATCATGG
>QMPN01000500.1 GCA_003648575.1 Bacteroidota bacterium | reverse complement strand
CTGATTCCCACACGCCGGCATTTCCTGCCATCCTGATCTTTCCATCTCTGAAAAATGGCATGGCCAGGTTCACCGACATCCCTACCGGGTAATTATCATTAAAGCTTTCCCAATCGCTCATGCCATCAGTACGATAATATACAGAGGCAAGGGAACCGCCTCTCGACTGGGTGAAGAGATAAACGATATCAGTTTGAGTATCTGAGGGCTGAACGCAAAGGCATTTGGTGTATTCATTGAGAGTTCCGGTCCAATCCTCCCAGGTGTCGCCGCCATCTTCCGAGCGGAACACTTTTCCGATATCCGATGACCATGTGCCATTTTGTAAACAAGCGTAGATCATGTTCTCGTTGTACGATGAGATAGTAAAAAATAATTTCCCTTTCCAGTAACTTGATCCGTACGGACTGCTGCACAAAGCAGGCTTTAAAGTCCAGCTGTTTCCTCCGTCCTCACTCTTATACAGCCCATAATTCACTATGTCTGCATATAGCACAAGCGGATTACTGTAACTGATCTGCAAGTACCTTACTTTGTTCGGAAAGCTGTAGAGAAGATCATAGCTGACTCCCATATCGGTACTTTTCCAGAATCCAGTTTCTTCACCCAGGAACAGGGTTCCGTAATAGTTAGGGTGGCTAACTATATTTCCTCGCCGCCCACCGTATTCATCCATAGTAGGATATTTGCTGAATATGAATCGTCCCTCAGGCTTTGATTCGGCAGTTGCTGGCAGGATCCAGCCATTGCCAAGATCATTAAAAGCTGCGTGCCGGCTTCGTCCTTGCACCACCCAACCGGTTGGAGACTCAGCTCCTCCCATTCGCAGTGCTTTAGGCTGATAAAAGTCAGCAATAGCAGTATTTCCATTATGGTATCTTCCCCCGACAACAAGATCTTCATTCCAACCCTGATCGAATCCCCACATATCCGAACCAATCAGCCCGTTAACCCTGACATGATAGTTAGTTTGAAGCGTAAAATTATCTGTTGTGAGGTTCATCCCACCGTCGGTCGATACCCATGTCTTTCCATTCGGAAGCATCTTAATATCCTGAATATCCGGATGTATGCTGAAATTTCCATAATAGCCACCTACTGCTGAAAAGTTATTTCCTCCATCAAAGCTTTTAAATAGCGTGGTTGTCCCTACCATAATTATATCAGGATCACTGGGAGATACATCCAGTACAAGATCAAAATATCCCTGTCCATTGTTCATTCCAAACTCAGGTGTTTGACCGCTAGCCATAAAAGTCCATATCCAGTTCCCCCCATTATAATCTCCTTTATACAAGTATGGAGTATTATCAGCACTTAGCATGATTACAAAAAGCAGATCCGGATCAGCTTCTGTTACGGCAATCAATCCACCACTTGATTCAACAATGGATGAAGGGAATGAGGGCTCGGGATCAAAGTTTTGTCCACCATCAGTCGAAAGGATTAGTACAAAATTTCCACTGTTTTTACTCAATGCATAGATGATGTTGTGGTCATCAGGTTTGATGTCCACATCCCAACATGACGTAGACCACTTTTCAGCCCAGTTGATGCCTCCGTCCAGGCTGATATGAATCCCATCGCCTGAAGATGAAAATATCTTTTGTGGATCCTCTGTGTCGATCTCCAGACTATTAGGGTAAAAAGTATTTCCGCTTTGCAACAATGGCAACCAGGTCAACCCGCCATCAATGCTTTTATGAACCTGATTTCCTGCCGAGGCATATACAATGTCAGGATCCATGGGATGGATGGTGACAGCAGTGACGCCTCCACCAAATGGATAATCCGGAGCCAGCAATTGCCATGTCAGCCCGCTGTCGGTGGTCTTATTCACATAGCCTGTTTCAGTACCGCAAAATAATATATCATTGTTTGCGGCAGCAACATCAAAAGCATATACATTTACCTGCCAGGGGCATGAGAGCGGATCATCCGGGCTTCCTGTTTCATTCAACCAGAATGTTTCCTTCGGGCCTAAGAACGTCCAATTCGCATCATTTCGCAGCTTTTGATCATTATAAACGCCCAATTGAGCATCCATAAGGTGCTGGTCGTAAGTTTTCCGATCAGGAATTTGAATACTACCATCCGGCAGGGAATATCCCTCAATGGCCTTGCTCCAGATCTTGTAATATCGTGTTATCGGATCCTTTTGATCAGGATATTGCCTGATATAAGTCGTAAACTCTTTAGTAATCTCATTATAATTAACTGGAAAGTCGTAAAGCATCATTGCCCAAACCGGAAAATCATCCTGATAGGCAGGCTTGTAATCCTTAATTATTCCCGGAAATTCATCGTATGGGGTGAACTGCTCCTGGGCAGTAGCAGAAAGACAGCTCAGAAGAAGTATAAGAAAGACTATTCTATAAAGGAAAAGTTTCTTCATCATATGGATATTGTTAATGCGTTTCAAAAGTAGTAAAATCGGCAAACGACAATACTAAAGCCCTCTCAGCCATTCCGGCCGTAATCCGGCATCTCCCGGATCATTGAGGGCTGCATCAATCTCGTCAAGCATGCGCTCTTTATCGCGGCCAAGATTTCCTTTCAAGACGAGGTAGTTTGAAGCATGATCGCTGCGGAATACAGATCGTTCCAATTCAGTATTGGAGATAAATATCTTCAATTCCTCCAACAGCTCAGGTATTTCACAAGACTCGAATTCACCCTTAAAACGCTTCATAAAGTGTTCCATGCCATGCGGGTAACTCAATACCAGGGTGGAGAGAAATTCGGGTTGAACTGCATTTACGACTTTTGCCGAATTTTCAGCATGCTGCCGGCTGTATATCTTTCCACCAAGGCCCGATAGTATCATAACAGAACTTTGTATTCCTGCTTCCTTCGCCTACATCAATCCTTTGATCGTACTTTCATGAGTTTCCCCTTTGTTTACCATTCTAAGCACCTCGTCATCCCCCGATTCGATGCCCACATAGAT
>QMPN01000499.1 GCA_003648575.1 Bacteroidota bacterium | reverse complement strand
TGCCCCAGGTGGTGAAAAGCGCCAGGGTGATGAAAAGATCTGTTGCACACCTTGAGCCCTATATCCAACAGGAAAAAAAAGATGGCAAGGGCGGCAAAGAAGCGAAGAAAATACTGCTCGCCACCGTAAAAGGAGATGTTCATGACATCGGGAAGAATATAGTTGGCGTGGTGCTTGGGTGTAATAATTATGAGGTGATCGACCTTGGTGTGATGGTCCCGGCAGACAAAATACTGAACACAGCCATTGAAGAGAATGTGGATGTGATCGGCCTGAGTGGCCTCATCACACCTTCCCTGGAAGAGATGGTGCATGTATCTTCGGAAATGAAGCGGAGAAACATGGAGATCCCATTGCTGGTCGGTGGAGCAACAACCTCAGAGATCCACACGGCTGTGAAGATCGCCCCGGCCTATGATCATCCTGTCATCCATGTGAAAGATGCTTCCAGAGGTGTAGGGGTGCTCTCCAAATTATTATCCAACGAAAATAAACCCGCTTATATCGAAGATATTGCAGTAAAGTATCAATCACTGCGTGAGAAACATGAAGCAAGCAGGTCGGAGAAGAAACTGATTAGTCTGGAGCAGGCCAGGAACAATAAATTGAAGATGAACTGGAATACGGTGACGATCGTTCAACCTCAATTTACCGGTGAGCGGATCTTTCATGATTATCCAATAGAGGAGATCAGCAAATATATCGACTGGACCTTCTTCTTTCATGCCTGGAAAATCAACGGGAAGTACCCGGCAATTTTCGACGATCCCGTGAAAGGCGAAGAAGCACTTAAGCTTTATAATGATGGTCAGGAGATGTTGCAAAAGATCATCAGTGAAAGGATGCTGAAAGCTGAAGGCGTGATCGGGTTCTATCCGGCGGCATCTCGTGATGAAGAAGTTCTTCTCTATGAAGATGAAAGTGGACAAAAGGTAAAGGGTAGTTTCCATTTTCTAAGGAACCAGGAAATCAAACAGGGGGGTGTTCCTAATCTGTGCCTTGCTGACTTCATTGCCCCGGAAGGAAAAAGAATGCTTGATCATATAGGTGGATTTGCTGTTACAGCAGGCATTGGCATTGAAAAATGGGTTGAGCAATACGAAAATGAAGGTGATGACTACAGCAGCTTTATGTTGAAGATCATGGCCGACCGCCTGGCAGAAGCCTTTGCCGAACTGATGCACAAGAAAGTCAGAATGGAATACTGGGGATATGGCAGGGAGGAAGATCTTGATGTAGCCGGCTTGCTGAAAGAACAGTATGCCGGTATCAGGCCGGCACCGGGCTATCCTGCCTGTCCGGAGCATTCTGAAAAACGGATTCTGTTTGATCTGCTGGAAATTGAAAAGAACATCCCAATCAGCCTGACAGAGAACTTTGCCATGTACCCGGCCGCCTCTGTGAGTGGTTATTATTTTATGCATCCCTTCTCACAATATTTTAACCTGGGCAAGCTCAATCGTGACCAGATCGAGGATTATGCCAAACGTAAAGGCATCACACAGGAGGAAGCCGAGAAATTGCTGCGGCCTAACCTGGGGTATTAAAAATTACTGTCAAAAAGTATTGGCCTAATACTTAATACCTGATACATAATACTATTAATAAAAACTTTCCGACCTTTGGGTTGTTAATTTTCAGATGCGAGTTATTGAAGCCATAGAAAAAGCCAAAGGAAGTCCCCTTTTTACCTTTGAGATCCTGCCCCCCGAGAAAGGCATGGACATCAAATCTATTTATGATACCATCGATCCCCTGATAGAGTTTGATCCAAGCTTTATTGAAGTCACCTATCACCGTGAAGAGGTTGAGTTCAGGGAACATGGCGATGGCAGCATCGAACGAAAGGTATTGCGCAAAAGACCGGGTACTGTAGGCATTTCAGCTGCGATCAAGTTCAAGTATGGGATTGAAGTCATCCCACATATCATCTGTGGCGGCTTTAATATAGAAGAAACCGAGAATGGGCTCATCGACCTGCATTTCCTCGGGATCAACAACCTGCTTGCTGTCAGGGGAGATAATCTTCCCGGAGAGAAATACTTCAGTGCTTCCAAAGGCGGACATCATTACGCCTCCGATCTGATCCGGCAGATTATGGATCTGAACAACGGCATTTACCTGGATGAAGAGTTAAAAAATACTGCACCCACAAATTTCTGCACCGGGGTAGCCGGTTATCCTGAAAAGCATGCCGAATCGCCCAATTTTCAGACCGATATTAAATACCTGAAGGAAAAGATCGATGCAGGAGCAGAATACATCGTCACGCAAATGTTTTTCGATAACAGTATGTATTTTGATTTTGTTGACCGCTGCCGGGAGGCAGGGATCAATGTTCCCATTGTCCCGGGTCTTAAACCTATTGCAACAAAGAGCCAGCTGAACACCCTTCCCAAAACCTTCAGTATTTCAATCCCTGAAGACCTGCAACTGGAGATCGACAAGTGCAAAGACAATAAACAAGCACGGCAGATCGGTGTTGAATGGGCCATCATGCAATCGAAAGAGCTTGTTGCCGGAGGAGCCCCTGTAATGCATTATTTCACCATGGGGAAATCAGATAACATCAGGCAGATTGCAAAGGCCGTTTTTTAAAATTCCGGCACTCCGGATTTCAATACAATTTCATTTCAATTAAATATTTTCTTACCTTTATTGGTCACGAACCCAATAAACCTACTTCTAATCATTAAAGTTTAACCCGATGAGAAAAAATCTAATCTTATTTCTGTTAATCGTATGTTCCACTGTTTTTATGGCTGCCATGTGCAATAAGGAAGAGGAACGTGAGCTGAATCAATGTGAAGAAACCGAACAAGCGGAGATTTCCAGATCATTTGTGATTTCAGCCTATATCTACTATAAGGATGAGGTCCCTTATGAAGGTGATGTTCACTTTAAGATTAAAAAACAATATTGCGATAATACTATTTCCGGGGAGTATTACTTAGATCATATC
>QMPN01000498.1 GCA_003648575.1 Bacteroidota bacterium | reverse complement strand
TATTTGAGATCGAACCCCTATGGTATGATGGTACAGATGCTCCTACTTTTCCTCCCAATTATAACGATGATGAATCACTAAATAAATACCTGGAACCTGAGATCTTCATCGAATCAGATGATCCTGAGATCATAGCCCTGGCAGAGGAAATCACAAACGGAGCTAAGGATTCATGGGAAGCAGCAGTCCGCTTGAGTGAGTGGGTTGGAAAAGAGATCAGGGGTGCTATACCCGGTGGAACTACTGCCATCAACACCCTCCATACCAGGCAGGGAGAATGTGGTTCTCACTCACGCCTGCTAACTGCTTTTTACAGGGCAGCGGGTATTCCATCCAGGCTCTCAATAGGATGCATGTATTCAACATGGTATGGAGGAAGTTTTGGCCAGCATGCCTGGACCGAAGTATATATGGGAGAAAATATTGGCTGGGTGGCCATCGATGCAACCATACAGGAGTATGACTATGTAGATGCCGGCCATATCAAATTGGGTATTGGTGCTACCTTCCAACCTGAGAATATGGAGATCCTTGAATACAGGATCGCCGGAGGGGACACAACAGCCGAAATAAGCGGCATCCCTCCGGAATATGAAAATATCATCGGGCCTTATACAAACTTCGCTAACCGGAATGTGCTTGAGGTCCAATATGCCGATGGAGGAATAGGGGTAGATATCATGGGGCGCATCGTCCTTGCCCTGAATGATCCTGATGAAATGGGTCGCAGGTATGCTAAACTATCTGCAGATGTCTGTTTTTCTTTCCCCGAGGATGACAATGGACAGGTAGATGAAATGATCATCGGTGAAAGGGTATATGCCATGAAAAAGCTGAATGAGGAATTCGTCATTGATGAAGAAACTCCTGATGAATTCAAGGCTTACATGGGCCCGTACGTGATCATGCAGATACAGAAGACGTTCACCGTGATCTGGGATCAAGGCGGGTTGGCTATGCTGATCCCTGATGTGGAAGACCCCAGGCCATTGGAAAAAACAGATATTGAAGGCCGCTGGAGAGATCCTGTCGATAAGAAAGAGTATAATCTTAAGAAGAATGATGATGGCAGTGTAAGCGGAATGGATATCTATGTTACTTCCGCTCTCGCCAAGGGGGCAACATCTGCATGGATCGTTGACCAGGCCATAAAATCGGAAGGTATCGAAGCAGCTGAAAAGAAGTTTAAAGAACTCTGGGATAACAGGGCACTGGACCTTGAATACACCGAAGGTGACCTGAACAATTTGGGACATAAGTACCTCGGTGAAGAGAAGATGGAAGAAGCATTGATGGTATTTAAGCTGAATGTGGATGCTTTTCCGCAGTCATGGAATGTTTACGACAGCTATGGAGATGCCCTGATGAAAAGCGGGGATAACGATGAAGCCATCATAAACTATCAGAAATCGATAGAATTAAACCCTGACAATGAGCATGCGAAAGAAATGCTGGAAGAATTATTATCAGAAAAACCTGAATAATACCAACAATATTTAAATCAAAGATGGATTTTAAACGAGCAGCAATATTGGGATCCTATATTTCGAAGGATTATGCCGAAGACCTTTTCAGGTTGCTGGTAACCTATCAGGATATATCAGCTTCTGAAGCGGCTTCGAGGCTTAACCTGCATATTAAAACGGTGCAGGATTTCCTGGAAGCTATGGCCTCGCTCGACATATTATCCAAAAAAGAGGTGTCGGAAAAGAAAAGGCCGTATTACCGATATTCCCTCAAAACCCGCCTGATCGATATGCGGATCGATCTGACCCCGCTTTTTAACATGCAGCACGAGCTGCCAAAGGAACAAAAGATGATCAGGGAGAAAAGTAATGCCGGGGTGCGCTTTTCCACATCCCGCGACGGACAATATATCAGCCATGTGGCAATATGGGTAGGGAAAGGACGCAACCGCAAAGAACGCCGGATCAACCTGAGCATCCCCCAGGGGAAATTCCTCTTCCACCTGCCATTCCCCAGTGCAGAACCAATGGGTATAAACGACATCATGCAAAAGGCAGGAGTAGAAGAAAGTAATAGATCGGAAGTAGAAGATATAGTTAAGGTGTTAATAGAGTATAATGTGATAGAGAGTGAATGAAGTACTTGAAGTACTTGGAGTACTTAGAGTACTTAGAATAATAACAGTTTAGTAATTTGAAAGTTAATTAAAACCGGAAATCATGAAAAAAATGAATTTAAGAACACTCAGCAGTATTGGCTGGCTCATCGTAGCCGCCATGGTAATTTCCCTGTCAGGATGTGCGGCAAAAAAAGCCGCCTGGGGAAGCATGAAAAAGGGCATGATCATGAAATATCAGCTTCATCCCGAAAAAAGCCTGAAATACCAGAGCACCCAAAATTTTGAACAGGTCATGGAAGTCATGGAACAGGAATTCACCATTACCGGTGAAGGGGATCAGCTTTTAGAGATGATGCCCCTTGTCGATAAAAATGATGACCTGGAATTTCTTGTCAGCATCAATGCTATGTATTCAAAACTAAGCACTCCCAGGGGAGAGATGACTGCAGTGCTTGATGATGTAATCGGGAAGTCATTTAACCTTACAATCAGTCCGCTGGGAAAAGAACTCGAATATTCAGGTGCAGAGGCTATCACCTATGATTATGGTACCGGCGATACAAAAAGCCTTTCCAGCGACATACAGGCTTTCTTTCCCAACCTACCCGATCACCCTATTATGATAGGTGACAGCTGGGAAACAACGGATAAGATCACTGAAAACTCCAGCTCTGGTGTATTGGTCATGCAATTTACAAATATTAACACCTTTGAAAAACTCGAAACCCTCAATGACTATGAGTGCATGAAGATCAATGTGGTGTTCAAAGGCACCCTGGAAGGTGAAGGTGAACAGGATGGGATGGAATTGATCACTACCGGTGATATTGAAGGTACGGCTACATGGTATTTTGCTTATAAGGAAGGCATCTTTGTTAGCCAGCTC
>QMPN01000497.1 GCA_003648575.1 Bacteroidota bacterium | reverse complement strand
TGTCATGATGGAGATCAGGTTTGCGTCAATACGCTCAGCATATCCGATTGTTGACTTGGTAAGGTTGTCGGCTTCAATAGCATCCCTGGTATATCTTACGCCTTCCTCCTCGAGGTATTCTATCACCTGGTCGGTATAGGTATCAACCTTGTAGCGCACCTCAGCCACTTTTGTAGTGTATATCGACAAAACAAAGATCTCGGCATCGTGGATCTTGGCCAGTTCACTGGTAAAAGGTAATTTTTGCCTGGTCTCCACCGTGCTGTCGATAGGCAGCACGATCTTGTTCAATGAACGCTGAATATCAATCCCTCCCCTAATCGTAATAATAGGCCTGTGAACAGAAGAAACGATCTTATTGGCATTGCTGCCAATCCAGAATTCTTCAAAACCTGACGACCCGTGCGTACCAACAATGATCAAGTCAGCTTTGGCTTCAGTAGCAGACCCAACGATCTCGCGATATACTTTTCCTTCCCTGATCTGATAGGTCAGCTTTCCCTTTCCCAGTTCTGCAGAATGATCTTTGATCAATGTTTTAAAACGCTTTTCAACTTCAGCCAGTAAAGCCTTCGGGTCACATTTAAATATTTCCTTGGAAAGATCGGGCTGGTTCACCCAAACCATTTCGATATCAGCCTCAGCCTTCGCTGCAATGGATACAGCATGAGCAAGGGCATTGAGGGAGCAGTCAAGAAAATCGATGGCAACAATTATTTTTTTCATAGCCGTAGATATTAATTGATAACAGGATATTTTATTTTATCTCTGATCACCCAGGCGATCGGATAATTTCTTTTGATCTTATTCAGAAAACCTTCCGCACTCATTCTTGTTCCAAAATCACCAACACGTACTTTAAAATTCGGAGCCTGCCAGGTGAGGTAGACAGGTATATCAGGATATTTGACAGAAAACTCTGCCATTACTTCACGAGCCCTGGTGCTGGATTTATTTCCGGACTCCTCAAATATCTGGATCCTGTAACCATCAATTGCATAATTATCAGTATTCAACAGCAAAGCTTCATTCATCTGCACATGCCTTTGAAGGATGGTGTCGATGCCGGGATCCTGTATGATCACAACATTTCCTTCGCCATCCGGCTGGCTCAGCAAGCTCCCTCCGATCATGCATCCAAGGATTGTTAAAATAATCCAGTGATATTTCATCCCTTTATAATGTTATTACTCTAAACGGCCGATACACGTACACTCAGTACAGGTACCGGACAATTATTTACCAATTGGCGTGCAAAAGTTCCAAGAAAAACATTTGCCTGTGTTGTTTCCTGTTCGGTCATGATAGTAACCAGATCAGTCTTGTTCTTCAAGGCAAAATCAATGGTGTCCTGGGTAATATTTTTTGTATTTACTTCATTTACCTGGTAACTGATTCCTTTCTTATCCAGGTGATCAGCGACAGTTTTCAGGTGTTTGTTTACTTGCCTCTTGAGTGATCCGAGTGTTGAGGTGTGTACTGCCAGAATCTGTATTTCTGAGCCAAAAGCAGTAGCAATTTCTGCTGTGGTAAACACTTTACGGCCTGACTGTGAGGTGCTGTCGATAGGCAGAAGTATCTTTTTAATCCCACGGCTGGATTTAAAATCCTGACGCAAGGTAATCACCGGACAAGGGGCGTGTGTAACGATCCGGTATGCGTTGCTTCCGATCCAATATTCTTCAAAGCCCGTAACCCCGTGTGTGCCGGCAAAGATCAGGTCAGCATTGATCTTTTTAGCATATTTTGAGATCTCCTCAAAAACTTTGCCCTTGCTTAATTTGAAGTCAAGCTTTCCACCCTTGTACTTCTTTTGATATTTATTCAATATCTCTTTAAATAGTTCACGGGATTCATACCTTGCTCCGCCATCCTGTTTATCAACCATCAGATCCGGGCCGATACAATTATCTACCCATATCATAGAAACATCAGCCCCCAGATTATCAGCATACGCCAGCGAATATTCAAGGGCATGAATCGCATTTCTGGAAAAATCTATAGCTACCAGCAGGTTTTTCATGGTTTATTTCATTTCTATCTCAAGCTAAAATAATAAATATACGTAAAATAAACTAATTTAGCAAGGCATTTATTGCGAATTAATTCGTGATTAGCGTTTAAAACACGAGATATTACTGATTGCATATCTGGTGAAAAATAACTTGCATGAACGAAAGTCTCGATCCAAGAAGTGATCATCTAAGCCAGGCAGAACTAGAAATAGAAAAAGTGCTCCGGCCTGCAGAATTTACAGAATTTTCAGGACAGGCAAAGGTGGTTGATAACCTTAAAATATTTGTTGAGGCTGCCAGGCAACGCGACGAAGCTCTTGACCATGTTCTTTTGCATGGCCCACCGGGATTGGGTAAGACAACCCTTTCATACATTATCGCGAATGAGCTGGGAGTTAGCATGAAAGTTACGTCCGGTCCTGTTATAGACAAGCCCGGCGACCTGGCCGGTTTATTAACCAGCCTGGAAGAGCATGATGTGCTGTTCATTGATGAGATACACAGGCTCAGTCCGGTTGTTGAGGAATATCTTTATGCTGCCATGGAGGATTTCAAGATCGACATTATGATCGAATCCGGCCCCAATGCACGAAGTGTACAGATCGAGATCCAACCCTTTACCCTGATTGGTGCCACAACCCGCTCAGGCCTGCTTACTGCACCGCTAAGAAGCCGTTTTGGAATCAACCTCCGCCTGTCTTATTATGATGCTCCAACACTTGAGATAATACTTAAGCGGTCTGCCAGCATTTTAAAAGTACCCATGGAAGCCAATGCGGCCTCAGAAATATCAAGACGCAGCAGGGGAACCCCCAGGATTGCAAACCTCCTCCTCAGAAGAGTGCGTGACTTTGCCCAGATAAAAGGCAACGGAACGATCGACCTGGACATTGCCCGGTCCTCTTTAACTGCACTCAATGTTGATAAGAACGGGCTGGATGAAATGGACAATAGGAT
>QMPN01000496.1 GCA_003648575.1 Bacteroidota bacterium | reverse complement strand
TGTGATGAGTCCCATCAAACCAAAATAATGGTCGCCATGCAGGTGCGAAATAAAGATATTTTCGATCTTCTGCAAGCGAAAGTGGTTTTTTCGAAGCTGTACCTGTGTCCCCTCAGCACAATCGAAGAGATACAACTGCTCCTTCACATTCACCACCTGGGCACTGGGATTCCTGTGTGTAAGAGGAATAGCAGCGCCGCAACCAAGTATGCTCACCGAAAAAGTCATACTGCAAGGTAAAAAAAAAGGGTGACCGCAGCAAATGTGGTCACCCTGATATTTCGATGGAGGATCTTACTCCTTATCTTCGCCTTTTTTCTTCTCCTCTTCAGCAGGAGCTTCAGGTTCTTCTTTTGCCTTGGCTTTTGCCTTAGCAGCAGGTTTCTCCTCTTTAGGCTTTTTCTTTTCTGCCTTTTCTTCAGCAGGCGCTTCTTCTTTCTTTGGCTTAGCAGCAGCTTTTGGCTTGGCAGCAGTCTTTTCTTTCTTCTCTGCCTGTTCCATTTCTGCTTTCAGCCTGGCAAGTCCGTCAAGGTCACCGAGAGTTGTTTTCTCAATGTTATCCTGGATACGTTGTACAGACTTGCGTGTAGTGCGATGTGCCTGTTTTTTATTGGAGTCTTCACGCGCTTTTTCAGAAGCTGTTCTTTCCTGAAATGTCCTTGTGTGCGAAAGGATGATCTTCTTGTTATCTTTCGAGAATTCTATCACCACAAAGTCGAGGTTCTCATCAGTATTGGCGTTCGTTCCGTCTGCCTTGGCAAGATGCCTGTTTGGAACAAAACCTTCAACACCGTAAGGCAGGGCAACAACACCACCTTTATCGTTCTTGTTCACGATAGTAGCCTTGTGTACTGAGCCTAATGTAAAGATACCTTCAAATACATCCCACGGGTTCTCTTCAAGCTGCTTGTGTCCGAGGCTGAGACGGCGGTTTTCTACGTCTACATCCAGAACAACTACTTCGATCGCCTCACTGATCTTGGTAAATTCAGCAGGATGTTTGATCTTCTTCGACCATGAGAGGTCAGAGATATGGATCAAGCCATCAACGCCTTCTTCCAGTTCAACGAAAATACCAAAGTTGGTAAAGTTCCTGACAGCAGCAGTGTGTTTGGAATCCTTCGGATATTTGGTCAGAATGTCTTCCCATGGATCCGGAATAAGCTGTTTCATGCCGAGTGACATTTTACGCTCTTCACGGTCGAGGGTAAGGATCACGGCCTCTACTTCGTCACCAACTTTCAGGAAGTCCTGAGCGGTGCGCAGATGCTGTGACCATGACATTTCTGATACGTGAATCAGTCCTTCAACGCCGGGAGCGATCTCGATGAACGCACCGTAATCAGCGATGACAACTACTCTTCCTTTCACCTTATCACCAACGGCAAGCTTCTCGTCCAAAGCATCCCATGGATGTGGAGTGAGTTGTTTCAGGCCGAGGGCAATACGTTTTTTCTGATCGTCGAAGTCGAGAATTACAACCTTGATCTTTTCATCAAGTGTAACAATCTCTTCCGGATGATTGATCCTGCCCCATGAAAGGTCGGTAATATGGACCAGTCCGTCAACACCACCAAGGTCGATAAATACACCGTATGAAGTGATGTTCTTAACAGTACCTTCAAGTACCTGTCCTTTTTCAAGTTTAGACATGATCTCAGCTTTCTGCTGTTCCAGTTCGGCTTCGATCAGTGCTTTATGAGAAACAACCACGTTTTTATATTCATGGTTGATCTTAACCACTTTAAATTCCATGGTTTTATCAACATAAATATCATAATCGCGGATAGGTTTCACATCGATCTGTGAACCCGGGAGGAATGCTTCAATGCCAAATACATCAACGATCAGCCCACCTTTGGTCCTGCATTTCACATAACCATTAATGATCTCATCTTTTTCGAATGCTGCATTGATCCTGTCCCATGATTTGAGGATCCTTGCCTTTTTGTGTGAGAGAAGGAGTTGACCTGATGGGTCTTCCTGGTTCTCAACATAAACTTCAATTGTATCACCTATCTTCAGGTCAGGATTGTAGCGGAATTCGTTCAGGGCGACTACACCATCAGATTTGAATCCAATGTTCACCACCACTTCACGGTTGTTCTTGGCTACTACCGTACCATCTATCACTTCATGCTCCACGATTGAGCTCATGGTCTTGTTGTAGATATCTTCCAGGTCGGTTCTTTCCTTTGCAGAATATGCATCGGTCTCCTCACCGGCTGCAGTCCAATCAAAGTCATCGTCTCCGGAAACTTCTTTTTTAGGAGCAGCTTTCTTTTTAGGTTTTGCTTCTTTTTTTGCTTCTTCGGCTACAGGCTCTTCCTTGACTTCTTCAGCAACAGGAGCTTCTTCCTTAACTTCCTCAGCTACGGGCTCTTCCTTAGCTTCCTCAGCTACAGGTGCTTCTTCCTTGACTTCTTCAGCAACAGGAACTTCTTCAGCAACGGGCTCTTCCTTAGCTTCCTCAGCTACAGGTGCCTCTACTGCCTTTTCTTCTGCAGGTACTTCTTCTTTTACTTCTGGTTCTGGGGTTTCGGCCTTTGGAGTTTCTTCTTCAACCTTTACTTCTTCAGCAGGTTTTTCTTCGGCCTTTGTTTCTTCAACGACAGTTTCCTCTTTTTTAACGTCTTCGTTTACAGGAACTTCTTCGTTGACTTTTTCTTTTTTATCAGTCATCAGGTAATCATTGTATCCGTCCTTTCGTTGTACCCCGAGGGTTTCGGATTGGTTAAACATTAACTGAACAGCTTGTGGTACAGCAGGATGCGATTCATCCTCAAGCTGTTAAAATTGGCCTGCAAAAGTACTCTTTTATTCTGAATAATAAAATATATTTTAGTTGGAATACATTGTTTCATTGTTTCATTGTTTCATTGTTTCATTGTTTCATTGTTTCATTGTTTCATTGTTTCATTGTTTCATTGTTTCATTGTTTCATTGTTTCATTGTTTCATTGTTTCATTGTTTCACTGTT
>QMPN01000495.1 GCA_003648575.1 Bacteroidota bacterium | reverse complement strand
GCTTGACTATGCCCCGGAGCAGATCGTTGTGTCGGGCGGGGCGAAACATTCTATTGCAAATGTTATGCTGTGCCTGGTCAACAAAGGTGATGAGGTGATCGTTCCGGCCCCATACTGGGTTTCATATAAGGAGATCATAAAACTGGCAGAAGGCATACCGGTGGTTGTGGAAGCCACCCTGGATAATGACTTCAAGATCACCGCTGAACAGATCAAGGCCGCCATCACACCCAAAACGAAGATGCTGATTTATAGCAGCCCATGCAACCCTACCGGTTCGGTATATACTAAGGAGGAGTTGAAAGCCATCGCAGAGGTCATAGCAGCTCATCCGGGTATCTATATTATCTCTGATGAGATATATGAGTTGATCAGGTTTGAGGGTACGCATGAAAGCATTGCGCAGTTTGATTTTATCAAAGACAGGGTGATCACCATCAATGGGGTGTCGAAAGGTTTTGCCATGACCGGTTGGCGTGTAGGCTATATGGCTGCCCCATTGGAAATTGCCAAAGCTTGCGATAAGCTCCAGGGTCAGGTAACTTCAGCTACATGTTCTATTTCCCAGTATGCATCCATTGAAGCAATGAAAACGGATCCGGCCACCAATAAGGAGATCAGGAGAATGGTTGAGACCTTCCGTGAGCGACGCGACCTTGTTTTTGGATTACTGGAAGAGATTCCCGGCTTTAGAAACAATGTTCCGGAAGGAGCTTTTTATTTCTTTCCGAATGTAAGCGAATACTATGGTAAAAAGTTTGGCGACCAGGAGATCAATAACAGCACTGACCTTTGCATGTACCTGCTGAACCATGCCCATGTTGCACTGGTTCCGGGCGATGCATTTGGTAATCCTGACTGCATCAGGATCTCTTATGCCGCCTCGAAAAAACTGCTCATCACTGCCATAACCAGGATAAGCGAAGCCCTTCCCGAGCTTAAGTAAGCCTGGAAGTGCCTGGTTCCTAGTGCCTAACGCCCAACTTATGACCAAATACTCCGAATTAATTGATTCTTTTTCCAACAAGCGTGTTATGATTGTTGGCGATGTGATGGTGGATTCATACCTCTGGGGCGTGGTTGACCGGATCTCACCGGAGGCCCCGGTTCCCGTGGTTGATGTGAACTATCGTGAAGAAAGGCTTGGTGGGGCAGCCAATGTAGCAGTAAATATCAAGGCTCTGGGAGCGCACCCTATTCTATGCTCCGTGATAGGATCGGAGATGAAAGGAAATGTATTTCTTAAGATCCTTGAGGATGAGGGCTTGCCTGCGGAAGGCATATACCGCAGTAAGGACAGGATCACCACCACCAAATTCAGGATCATAGGCAATAACAGCCAGCTCCTGAGGGTTGATGAAGAAGATACCCATGACCTGCAAGCCGGGGATGAAAGATCTTTCCTGGAGATTTGTGCTAAGCTGATCGACCGGGAGAATATCGATGTCCTGATCATACAGGATTACAATAAAGGGATACTTACTCCTGTTGTCATCACCGAGCTGATCGCGAAAGCCCGGGAGAAGGATATTCCTGTTGTGGTTGACCCCAAGAAGAAAAATTTCGATCTCTATAGCAATGTAACGCTGTTCAAGCCAAACCTGAAAGAGCTGAAAGAAGGCTTGAAAATTGAATTCCGTGAACCGGAAGAAGATGTGCTGAATGATACCATCAACCTTTTACGGGATCAGATCAATGTTGACATCGCTATGATAACGCTTTCTGAGCATGGGATTTATATTTCGGCCGGGAATGAAGCCGGAACGGAAAGTCATCTGCTCCCTGCTCATGTCAGGAATATTGCCGATGTCTCCGGTGCAGGTGATACCGTTGTTAGCGTTGCATCCCTTTGCCTGGCAGCAAATGCATCCTTGAAAACCATTGCCGCTGTGTCGAACCTGGCAGGCGGAATTGTCTGTGAAAAAGTGGGTGTAGTACCCATCGACAGGAAACGTTTTGCGGAAGAACTCAATAAACTTGGGGAATAAATGAGAAATCAATATGTTTGCAAAAAATTCAGTTTGCTGAAATATTCCTGTAAAACACTCGTTAATTACAATATTATATAAGGGGTCCATTGAAGTTGATACGTTACATAAGCATTCTCCTTTTTTCCATAATGATCTTATTGGCCGGTAATACTTATGCCCAGAAGCGTGGGGTGATGAATCTGCCTGCCTATAACAATGCCCGCTATCATTTTGGCTTTATCCTGGCGCTGAACCGGATGCATTTCTCAGTGAAAATGAAAGAAGGTTTTCAGACTGTGGTCTATGATTCCCTTCAGTCACCGGATGTTTTCGCCGACTCTTTGAGGCTGCTGTATGTGGATACTAAACCCACCATGGGATTTACGGTTGGTATCGTCGGGAACCTAAAAATGAGCAAATATTTTGATCTGCGTTTTGTTCCCTCTCTAGCATTTGGCGAACGATATCTTGACTACTATATGTTGACATATGACGATGGGGAGAGTTCTTTCGTGGAGATCAGGAAAAGTGTTACTTCTGCTCATATTGATTTCCCTCTTCATGTGCGCTACCGTTCTAAGCGTGTACATAATTTCGGAGCATATGTCCTGGCCGGTGCAAAATATGTGCTTGATCTGGCTGCCACCCGTACCGGGAAAACACAAGAGGATAATGAAACCCTCTTAAAGCTGAGGAAGAACGATGTTGCTGCTGAGCTAGGCGTAGGGGTTGAATTCTACAATGCCTGGTTTAAACTCGGGATAGAAGTAAAAATGTCATATGGCCTGTTCGACCTCCTCCAACGCGAAAACAATGTCTATACCGGTGGTATAGAAAGCCTCCATTCGAAAGTCTGGCAACTTTCGTTCTCATTTGAATAGTTCGGGTGCAGGGTGCAGGGTACAGGAGGAGATTGCGCGATTGAGGAGATTGAGCGATTGCCCGATATTCAAAGGTTAGCAGCACTTCGTTCAATCTCATACATCGTGCAATCTTTGCCATCGCGCAATTCTACTGCCTTTTCT
>QMPN01000494.1 GCA_003648575.1 Bacteroidota bacterium | reverse complement strand
GATGGCGATCCCATTGTACTTTATGATGAAGAAGCCGACCGCTGGCTGGCAACACAGTTTGCCGTGAATACCAGCAATGGTGTAAATTACCAGCTTCTCGCTGTATCGGCAACATCCGATCCACTGGGAGAATATCACCGCTATGCTTATGCCATGGTGGCCTTTAACGATTATCCTAAATTTTCTGTATGGAATGATGCATATTATGCAACATGGAACATGTTTGGATCATATACCAGGGCTGGTGTCGGTGCTTTTGAGCGTGAGCTGATGCTCGATGGCGATCCCAATGCACGCATGGTATATTATGACAGGCCTTCCAGTAATTTTGCTGTAATGCCTGCCGACTACGATGGTTCAGTACCTCCGGCCGGAACACCCTGTCCTTTCATGCATATGAGGACGTGGTCTGATCATAAGATCGAAATTTATGAGTTCGATGTAGACTGGAATAATACCTCCAGTAGCAGCTTTACGCTTGCCACCACCCTGACCCCGGCAACCTATAGCGCCAATGTGAATGGAGTGCCACAGCCCGGTACAAGCCAGCTTCTCGATGACCTGGCAATGATGATCATGTACAGGTTACAATACAGGGATTTTGGTACACATGAAAGTATGGTAGTCAACCATACGGTAAGTAATGGTGGCAGGGCAGCACCCCGGTGGTATGAATTCAGGAAAGCAAGTGGTGGAAGCTGGTCAATACATCAGCAGGGAACCTTTGCACCAGACAATGAAGAACGCTGGATGGGCAGCATCGCCATGAATGGAAATGGTGACATTGCACTCGGGTATTCGATTTCGAGCAGCAGTACCTATCCTTCTATCGGGTATACTGGCAGAAGGGCCGGTGATCCTCTCGGAGATATGACTATTGATGAAGTAATCGTAAAAGATGGATTGAGCTCACAATCAAATATCGAGCGCTGGGGCGATTATAGCTGCCTCTCTGTCGATCCCTCTGACGATACAACATTCTGGTTCACTACAGAATACAGGAAGTCTAGCGGCTGGGGCACATTTATTTCAAAATTTAACCTCGGCCCTCTTACACCACCAACTGCTGATGCTGGTGACGATGCTACCATTTGTAAGAGTGACCAGTACCAGTGCAATGGCTTTGTTACAAGTGCACAATCAGTACTTTGGACAACTGCAGGTGACGGTATCGTTATTGATGCAACGTCGCTGAATGCTAAATACATACGGGGCACCGGTGATATTGCCAATGGTTTTGCCACCCTGGCCCTTACGGCCTATGGTTTTGAATCGGGTTGGGAAGCGACCGATAGTGTGGTTGTTTTCCTGGTGGATGATCCTGCTGCAGATGCCGGTAATGATACCTTGCTTTGTGTTGGTGAACTATTACAGCTTAACGGATCCGCAATTAGCTATGATGAAGTGGCATGGCGGACTTCCGGCGACGGAACTTTCAGCGATACTACTGCACTGGATGCCATCTATACTGCAGGTTCAGGTGATGTCAGCAATGGTTCAGTAGATCTTACCCTCATTGCCATAGGCCTGACAGGCTGTATTGGCGAAGATGAAGATATCATGACCGTAACTATCGATGAGTGTACCGGTATTAATGAAGATGACAATAACTTCAGCCTGGGCATCAGACCCAACCCGAACACAGGAATATTTTCATATGATATCTATGCAAAATCTTCATCCGATGTGATGGTAGAGGTGCTGAACCTTCAGGGTCAGCAGGTATTTACGCAAAGACTGGGTGGCCTTGTAGGCGCTTATACAGGAAGCATTAACATTGGAAACAATCCGAAAGGCATTTATTACCTGAGGATTAACAACGGTCAGGAAGTCCGGATAGAAAAGGTTTTGGTACAATAAAGGAAAAATGGTATTATCTTTGGGGACGCGGAGACGCGTCCCTTTTTTTTTAACCCTGAACGAACAACATGAAGAAAACACTACTCCTCGTACTTATCATTGCTATGTCGATAAGCCTGGCCACAGCCCAGACGAAAAGCTACACCCCTACAGAAGTTAAGAAAGCCACCCATTTTCGTAAAACCCCTCCCTTAAGTGAGATGACCATCATCCTGCCAGGTGAACGTGACAGGAGTTGGAAAGATGGCGTGATTCCCAATGAAGTATTCGATGACCAGGTGGTGACGAAAAATGCATTACCCAATGGACCTGACCCGGTAGCACAGCAGACGATGGGGCAAACACAGCACAAAGGACCTCACATCAATATTGCCGGTGTCGGAAATGTGAATGGTGTTTATCCTCCGGATACTGACGGAGACGTTGGCCCGGATCATTATTTCCAGATGATCAACCTCTCATTTGCTATTTGGGACAAAGAAGGAAATAAATTGTACGGACCAGTCGATAACAGCACCTTATGGAATGGCTTCATAGGACCCTGGACAGGGACCAATGATGGTGATCCCATTGTATTATATGATAGCGAAGCTGATCGTTGGATGGCCAGCCAGTTTGCTATAAACACCGGGAATGGAACCTACTGGCAGCTGATTGCCATATCAGAAACCGGCGACCCACTGGGCTCATGGTACCAATACGCCTTTGAATTTCCTGCTTTTAACGATTACCCACATTTCGGGGTCTGGCAGGATGCATACTATGCTACCTTTAACATGTTTGGTGAGTACTTCAGGGGAGCGGCCGCCGCTTTCGAACGTGATAAGATGCTTATCGGGGATCCAAACGCACAGATGGTTCTTTTTGATATGCCGGATTTTACAGATCAGCACAATATGCTGCCTGCCGATTTTGACGGCCCTCCTCCTCCATCAGGGACCCCAAACTATTTCATTAACTTTAAGGATGATGCCTGGGGATATGCTACCGACCGCCTGGTGATCTGGGAATTCATCACTGATTGGGATATGCCTTTCGCGTCTGTTTTTCAGGAGATCCAGGTGCTCGACACAGAGCCTTTCGAAGCATTTCTTTGCGATGCTCCCAGGTGGCGATGCATTCATCAACCCAATACCGGTG
>QMPN01000493.1 GCA_003648575.1 Bacteroidota bacterium | reverse complement strand
TTTGAGTCCGAGGCTAACGGAGCCCCCCTAAGCTTCTTCGTCTCAGGGGGACGACTAACTAACAAGCTGATGTCAGAGCTTTCCGCGAGGGACGCCCCCTCAAGGTTTTCTGCTCTGAGTTCGTCTTTTTGTAACTCGTACTCTTCCCGTTTACTCGACTCTCTGGAGAATGAGACAGCAGAATCTATATCTAAAATATCTGCTTCCACCGTCTCTTCCGAAATGCGTGTCCTTGCCGACCTTTGGGTTCTAAGTAGGTCAGACATATACGTAGTGGACTGCGACCTTATAGGTCGTGGGCGTTGTGGTATGGAGGTAATGTACGCTACTCTGATGGGAATAAAGACCATAGGGGTATCCAATAGCTATAGCCTCGACCCGTGGTATCACTACCACCTTGATAACATCATCAAGCCCGCCAGTGTTTTACCTCAGTTGGGTGAATTCTTAGAATTCACTGCCGCCATCGAAGACCGCCTAACCGAAGGTTCTACCTCGTCAATTGACGACTACGAGCCATTTGAGGACGTTGGGTTCGGGGACTGACCTACTTATATCGCTATCGTTACACTATTGCTGGCCTTTTGGCTCGTTTATTGTTGCGGGGTACTCTTGTTATCTATGTTCTACTTCCGCTAGGCGGCGGGACACCTAAGCATGGCTGACGACGAAACCAGATTTATACGAGGAGAGGAGGCCAGGCGCCTCCTCCTTCCTGGTCAGACAATAATAGAAAACCCTGGCGTCATAGACAGGGATGCCCCGCGCCCCACCGACGACGGTATACCTGGACCTTCCCCCACGGTAGAGAACACCCCTACCTCAGAGGGAACAACACCTAGGCAGGTGAGGGACGCCTCCCAGGAAGACGCCGAGGCACAGCTCCGCAGGAATTCGCCAGAGGCGGGAGGCCAAGGAAGGTCCCCTGATGCTAGGTTCCCAGCAGACGAGGCTGACACAGGGAGCGGGGCCGCCTACACCAGCGAGAGGTCGGACGCAAGGCGGGAGCAATCTGACCCCACTGCGGAGAGGGAAGCGGCCCCCGCTCGGCCGGGGGCCCCCCACTATTTCGTAGAACAAGAGCACCAGGCATTTTACCACGATGCGATCGTATACATCGAGGGTGAAGACGTAAGTGACTACTTGCTAGGAACAATATCAGTGGTTTATGGCCTCGGGTCATCTCCAAATAAATGCGACCTTCGCCTGGATAACGCAGGCCACAAATTTACTCTCACCCCAGAGAATCTACAAGAAGAACTTTTTAGGTCGGTTAAGACTACCCGTGGGCTGGGACGGGACTTCGACTACTCCGAATCTGCTAAACAGAATATGTTTAGCAGAAAAAAGAACCCAGGATACAACCCTGTAGACCCCCTGTCAGGGGGAAGGCGCTTTCCACTTCACCACTGGTCTACTATCTTCCATAAAAATGACAGTGTGCGGGTGTTTATACACAACCCGGCGTCTGAGAGGGATGAGTGGCTTCCAGCATTCACCGGGTACGTGATCAACAAGCCGGTAAATGAAAACTACATAACAGGGGAAAATACTATATCCGTTACTTGTTCCGACATACGGTACAATATGCAGAAGATGAGAGTTAACCAGAACTCTGTACTTGCTGTCCTACCAGGACAGCAGGGAACACAGGCGGCTGACCCAACGGATACACAACCATTCACTGGCCTTAAGGTGTTCAGCCCGCAGTCGAACCAACAATTCAGCAGGTCTTTCTTCCAGGACCTCACTGTCTCTAGTATGTACGACAACCCTTGGTCCACGCTAAGGTTCCGGGATTTGGTGGCTGCCTTAACCTTCTTGAACAACGTTCAGGGTCTAATGAATAGGGAAGGAAGAAACGTAGAGTCCAGGATTGACGCCACTAGGCGTCAGACTCTACGGAACCTGTCCAGGGAAATATCGCCTCTGCATCAACGGGTACAGGCGGGACGCACCTTAACACCTACCGAAAGAGCAAAGTACAACCAACTTAAGTCAGAGATCAACCTTGCCGAGTCTAGTGTTGGACCAGTAACCTCTGGGGGGGTGGCTACCCCAGGAGATATCACCACTCCCTCTTCCAGGTCAGAGACACAAGAAGCTGCCTCAGCTATAGACCCGTCTACCACTCCCGAGGACCCTCCTGGAACTGGAAGTAACGGGGGAGCAGGAGGTGGAGCGGGTGCTCCCTCTACGGACGCCCGTACATCTCCCGCACAGCCACATGGTGCTGGGCGCATAGGACGTATGCGTCCTGGTGTATTCCCTTGGTTTAGAGGCACTGTAAGTGGGGAGTCGGTTCCACGCTATGCCCGGGAAGGGTCCATTTACCCCGAAACTGGCGCCAGCTCTTTTGAGATTAACTCTTTTTGGAAAAACTGGTACAACCTATGCCTGTTCGGATCCCCTCTAAGGAAGAACATACAAAAGACACAGTTTGCGCCGAGGGGAGCGGGAGGCGGCCGTCGCCGTGGGATTGAGATAACTGTATCCGACGGGCCCCTGGATCATGGTGTAGAGCACAGGAGATACTGGACAGAGAGTGAGGTTCATGCTGCGGGGTCTGAAACCAGAAGAGAAGGGTTGTGGCAGACAGACGCCCAGGCAGTTCACATGATACTCCCGGCTCGTAACGCACCTACGTCAGACCTGCTGTTTGAGATAGGCGTACTAAGTCAGAGTAACGTACAGCAGAACCTTAACTGGGCAACCCGTTTATCTATTCTTAACGACGCTGTTGATGCTGTGGATTACAGGTTCTGGGTTTCTGGTAGTGGGGACCTTATCTTTGAGTTTGCCCAATACGATTTTGATCCCAGGGATTACGGCGAGTACGAGGGTGTTCTTACATTAGACCACCACCTAATCAGTGAATCGTTTGACGAGGAGGGCGGCGAAGTTGTCACCGCGGTTGTCGCTAATGGATCTTATGTTGGACGAGGCGACGTACCCGAGGGGCAAGACCTTTCCTCTTTTGCGCCCAGGGTGGTCGGGGTATGGTCTCCGAGCTTA
>QMPN01000492.1 GCA_003648575.1 Bacteroidota bacterium | reverse complement strand
TATTTCAGAAATGGATGAAGCCGAACTCAGGGCTACCGCAAATAAGCTTGAGGTTGAAACAGATCCCAGTATGGGAAAGGGGAAACTCATCGATGAAATTTTCGGGGAAACCTGTGAGGCCAAACTTATCCAGCCCACCTTTATCACCGATTACCCGGTAGAGATGTCGCCCCTGGCAAAAAAGCACCGCAGCGAAGAGGGCCTGGTAGAGCGTTTTGAAGCCATCTGCAATGGCAAAGAGCTTTGCAATGCTTTCAGTGAACTTAATGATCCGCTCGACCAGCGCAGGCGTTTCGAAGAACAGCTTGAGCTTGGAAAGAGAGGTGATACCGAATCAATGGTGCTTGATGAAGACTTCCTGCGTGCACTGGAATATGGCATGCCCCCAACAGCAGGGTTGGGAATTGGTGTTGACCGCCTGAGCATGATCATGACGGACTCAAATTCCATCCAGGATGTACTTTTCTTTCCCCAGATGCGGCCCGAAAAGAAACAGGAAGTTTCATCTGATGAAGAATTTATTGCTTTGGGGTTTCCTGTAGAATGGGTGCCCGTACTCCGGGAAAAAGGCTTCAACACTGTAGAAGAGCTCAAACAGGCCAATCCGAATAAACTTGCCAACGACCTGAACGGCCTCAGGAAAAAGAAGAAACTCGATATCCCGGCATTAAACCCGGCAAAAGTGAAGGAGTGGATTGAAGCTTAAAACTTAAAACTCAACCCCCCATTCAAGATACCCTTATAACTGAAGCCTGTCTCCAAAAAAAAGCTCACATTGTGTCCAAACCTGATACCAATTGCATTCAGGAGGTAGGCAAAAATGTTTGAATTTTCAGTTCCCTCAAATTTAGGAAATAACCATCATATCAGAAAGTAGCTTGTATATTATTGCAAGATTTCTATATTTGCACCCCTTAATATACAATGTATTGCAGATACATTCGTTAAGTATAAATCAGTAATAAATCTTATAAGTATTATGAAAAAGTTAGCAATTATTTTGATCGTATTTTTTGTTACGATCACCATGGGGCTCTCAGCCCAGAACCTGAATTCAGCAGGAAAAGCATACAATAAAGGTATTGAGCTTGCCCAGGAAGGCAATACGCAGGGGGCTATTGAGTCATATCAGAAATGTGCCGACATATGCTCAGAGCTCGAAGAAATTGGCGAGGGCCTGAAAGTAAAGGCAGAAACCCAGATCTGCAATATCTATATAAAAATGGGTGTTGAAAAATTCAAAGTAAAGAACTATGATTCTGCCATAATATTATTTACAGAATCAGACAAATACGCACAACTCATCGATGACCCGTCAACCACCACTAAGATAAACAGCTATTTTGCTGCCTCCTATACCGGATCGGGTAATGCGCTTTACAAAACAAAAAAGTACAAAAAGGCCGTTGAAAATTATAACAAAGCTATCGAGTACAACCCGGAATATCCAAAAGCCTGGTATGGCCTGGTACTGGGTTACAGTAAGCTTGATGAATCCGGGATGCTTGAAGAATCAGTTAAAAAAGTAGAAGAATACAGCAGTGATGAGCAACTCAAGGCCAAAGCTAAATTAGCTGCCGGTAAATACTTTTTAAAGGTTTGTGGCGATGCAATTCAGGAAGAGAATTACAGTATTGCTACCATGATGGCCGACAGGAGCATCCAATATAATAAAGAAGACCCGACAGCTTTTTATTATCTTGCCCTGGCAAGCAATGCACAGGCAAACTGGGTCAATGCTCAAAAAGCTGCTATGAAAGCGATTTCCTTTGAGCAGGGAGATCAATCAAATTATTATTTCGAGCTCGGCCGTGCCTATGAAGGCCAGGGCGATACCGAAAAAGCATGTGAAGCATACTCGAATGTTACGGAAGGGCCGAACACAGAAGCTGCAAAATATCAGCGTAACCAGGTGTTACACTGTAATTAATCATACATGAACCATATTAAAACCTCCGTCCCGGAAAAGGATGGAGGTTTTTTTATCCCAATATAAAAAGATAGTTTCTGCTAATTATTATATTTGTAGAAATACAAGCCCGGGATTCCCGGCAATCAAAAAGCTGCTTAATGATCAGGTCTTTCACAAAGATTATTTTGATAATATGCATACTCAGCACCGGTTTGCAGGAGCTCAACGCTTCAGTTGCCGGCTCAGAGCCATCAGTTGTAACTCAAAGTGAAGGCCAGGCCGGTAATATTGAAAATACATCTCCCCCCGGACAGGACAATTTGAGTAATGCGGGCATTGAAAACACAGAAAGAGAAAGGCAAATTGAAAGATATACACGCTGGTTTATCATCGTCACCCTTATCCTGTCCCTGCTGACAGTGATCCTGGCATTCTCAAAACTTTTTTCCCAGCGGAAAGCAAACCGCAGACTGGCACATCAGCGTAATATCCTCAAACAAACGCTCGGGGATCTGAAGACCAGTGAAGAAAAATACAAGGCATTGTTTTCCAAAGCGAATGATGCAATTTTCCTGATGGATCATGGAACCTTTCAGGATTGTAATGATAAAACTCTGGAGATGTTTGGATGCAAGCGTGAAGAGATCATCGGACAGCCTCCTTATAAGTTTTCCCCCCGCACACAACCTGATGGAAAGAACTCAAAAGAAAGAGCTCTCCACATGATAGAACAGTGTTACCAGGGGAAGCCTCAGCGGTTTTACTGGATGCACTCAAAAATGGATGGAACGCTTTTCGATGCGGAGGTCAGCCTGAACATGGTCCGCATAGAAAACAGTCCCTATATCCAGGCCATTGTCAGGAACATCAGTGAGCGGGTCAGGGCTGAAAAGGAAATGATCAGGGCAAGGGAGAAGGCTGAAAAAGCTACTGAATCAAAAACATTCTTCCTGGCCAAGATGAGTCATGAGATCCGGACCATGTTGGGAGGGATTACCAGTTCAGCCCAACTGCTTATGAACACAAAAGTGACTGAGCATCAGTCGGAATTGCTTGACATCATTGACACATCAGCTGACAACCTGCTTTCCATCGTGAATGAGATCCT
>QMPN01000491.1 GCA_003648575.1 Bacteroidota bacterium | reverse complement strand
GATAACGACACTTTCCCCTTATGGTATGTACAGGAGGTGGAAGGCTTCCGCACGGATGTACGTGTGGTTAACTATATGCTCTCCTCGGGGTACTGGTATGTTCACCAGCTGGGTAAAAAAGTATATGATGCACCACCACTGAAATTTACCCTGACCCCTGATCAGTATGAGAAGGGAAGGAACCAGTATATCATGTATGTGGATCGTGGCATAACGGGCCATGTTGAGGTGAAGGAACTGATCGATTTTATTGCGAGCGATGACGAACGTACCAAGCTGCCTTTCAATTCGGGTGAAACGCTCAACTACATGCCTGTTAAGAAACTCAGGCTAACTGTTGACTCAGCAAAGTGTGTTGATAACGGCATCGTTCCACGTGAGATGGCTCACCTTATCGTACCTTATATCGAATGGGAAGTGAGACAGGGAGCACTGTACAAGAACGACCTGATGCTACTCGATTTCCTTGCTAACAACGACTGGGAACGTCCCCTGTATTTTGCCAATCCCAGTTCTCTGAAGAAGGTGTTTGATGTGGATGAATATTGTCACCTGGAAGGATCGGTATACAAATTTATGCCTGTCAGGGCTAAAGATCATATTCCCGGCCTCGGTGGAATCAATGCAGACAAATCATACGATGTTTACATGAATGATTACAGCTGGGGTAACCTGAACGATCCCTCTGTCACTGTCGACCGTGAAAGCTATCGTCATGCCCGTATTCAAAAACAAAACTTCCTGAGGGTAGCACAAACGCTCCTGAGCGAAGGAAAACCGGATAAGGCGGCAGCAGTGCTTGATTCATGCCTGTATTATTTTCCTCATGATAAGATCCATTACGACATCATCCAGATGCCGATGATTGAGATATATTATGATGCCGGCCACATAGAAACTGCCAATAAGGAATTGCTGTTAATGACGAAAGTCTGTGATGAACAACTCACATATTTTCTCAGCCTGGATGTTGATTTTGCCGATACCTTTTATTCAAAGGAAATGCAGCAAAATATTGCTGTGCTGCAAAGGATGTCGGAAGTGGCCAGGCAGAACGGACAGGATGAACTTGCCGCAGATGTCGAGACAATATTGCAAACGCATATGCTGACGTTACAACTACCTCAGCAATAGTCCGTTAATAGCTTATTCTGAGCGAAGTCGCAGGGCTAACTGTCAACTGTCTTCTTTTTTCGGTAGATATAGATAAGTGTTCCCACTCCAACAAGGACAAACGGGATGCTTAACAGTTGTCCCATATTCAGGGTCATGCCTACTTCAAATTGCACCTGGGGTTCTTTAATGAATTCTATAAGGAATCGGAAAGAGAATACCAGGATCATGAACATGGCAAAAATGAATCCGGGCCTTGGCTTTCCATTGCGTTTCAGGTAAACCATCCACAGGATCAGGAAAGTTCCTAAATATGCAAGTGCTTCATAGATCTGTGTAGGGTGTTTTGGGATGAGGCTGTGGTCAGTATTTACAAATTGAAAGCCCCAGGGAAGACTGGTCTCCATACCATATATTTCAGAGTTCATCAGGTTACCAGTACGGATAAAGAATCCAGCCAGGGCAACCACAATGGAGACGCGGTCGAAGATCCAGATAAAAGGTTTGTTGTTCTTTTTCGAGAAATATAGCATGGCTATGATTATGGCAATGCCAGCACCATGACTGGCCAGACCACCTTTCCATACCATCAGTATCTCAATGGGGTTCTTGAGGTATTCCATGGGTTCATAAAACAGCACGTGCCCGAGCCTTGCCCCTACAATGGTGGCAATGATCATATAGGTGGCCAGCTGGTCAAGAACTTTTACCGGAACGCGTTCCTTCTTGAAGATCTTCAGCATGATGATATAACCAACTACAAAACCCATGGCAAATAGCAGCCCGTACCAGCGTGGTGCAAGGGTACCAATGCCAGGGATGGCAAGCTCAAAGAGCTCAGGATTGGGATTCCAGACGATATAATTGAGAATCATATTCAATTTTTTTATGCAAATATATTAGAAAAGATGGCGGGATTTACAATCGTGAAAGAAGCTCATCCAGCCTGGCCTCCAAAATATCACTGTTCTGATCGATCTTTATTCCCGGGTAGTTTCTGGAGGCAATAATACATTTATCAATGTCAAACATATTCTGAGAAACGAAATAGAACTGATGCCTGCTTTGATGATAGGCTGCCAGATATTCCTGCTCGGTTTGTCCGGGTGTTGGGACAAACACAGCACGTTTCCCCAAAACAGCCAGGTCCATGATACTCGTATATCCCGGACGGCAGATGATAAGTTCTGAAGAAAGCATGGCCGACTGCAACTCTTCACTGTTCAGGTGAGAATGTACTTCTATATTGCCAATACTTCTGTGCTCATCAAATTCCGGTTTGCCAAGAACAACCATGGCTCTGATATCAGTTCCTTTCAGGCGTTCTAATATGAGTTCTTCAAAGATGCTGCGCTGTGGCTCCGGCCCGCTGATGATGGCCATCACGTCATATTTTTTCTCTGGTTGTTTTCCCTCAGCAGGCTCAAATCTCGATAGGGGACCGATGAAATGTGTGTCGATAGGGGCCTTTCGTTTGTGTGCAAGTTCACCCGATAACCCACTTTGCTCATCAAAGTCTGGGATCCAGCATTCGTCGTAGTTCCCGATATATTTTCGGTGCATCATGTATAGGAGGCCTTCAGTAAATGACCATCCCGGCGGAGCTTTGATGCTTACCTGGTGGGTGATATAAATAGAAGGGATCCTCGATGACCACATCCCGAACCTGTTGTCGGAGATCACCGCATTGATACCATGGATATCTATCAGTTCATCCAGCATTCTGTGTTCCCTTCTGTTGGCGCTCAGGATCACCGGCGAGCGCCTCAGCATACGAAGGCTCATACTGCCATGATGAGGATACGTGATTTCAAAACCGGGGACATCAATATGTTCGAGAGTCGGAAATTCAGATTTGAGAAAAGAAGCCGGCCTTCCACTGGCTGCAATGATCACATCAATATCTTTTTCCT
>QMPN01000490.1 GCA_003648575.1 Bacteroidota bacterium | reverse complement strand
TCAGTGTAATGGGAGATAATCCCTTGCCGGCCGGATATCCTGCCTCTTTCAGCAAGCTGGCAGACAGCTGAGGGTCGTATCTGTATCCATATGCGGCTTGCATATCATAAGAGGGCATCCCCGCCGGAATAATTCCAGCTGTACCCGGAATGCCGATATTGTTCCTCAGGTAGCGCATCATCTTCACCCGATCGAAGCCATGGCTGATTGCCTTGCGAATTAATTTGTTTTTCAAGGGCTTATCGTCACCGCTTTCTATGTCAGGATCAAGCATGACACCTAAATACTCTGTGTTCAGGTAGGGTTCTCTTACCAGGTATACCCTGTCGTTGTATTTATGGTTCAATTTACCTTCAGGAGTGAGCAATTCATCTTTATAACTGGCATCGATCCCGGAAAGGAAGTCAATCTTTCCCTGCACAAATTGCAGAAATGCCGATTGCTTATCGATAAGGAAAGTTACAGCCACCGCATCCAGATAGGGTAATGCGTTTCCTGCTTCATCCTTCTCATAATAAACGGGATTTTTATGCATGACCAATTTCACCCCTTCTTTCCAGTATTTGACCAGGAATGGTCCGCAACCAATCGGGTTCTTCCTAAAATCCTTACCGTGGAATTCAATAACCTCCCTGGGTACTACATTACAATACTGCATTGAAAGCAATCCCAGGAAAGGCATAAATGCTTGTCGGAGTTCTATTTGAAAGACGGAATCATTCAAAGCCAGGAATCCACCATCAGCAACATTATTAAATACCCATGATCCCGGGGCTGCAAGTTCAGCATCAAGCAAACGATAAAATGAATATTCAAAATCATATGCTGTGACCTGTCTTCCTGTAGAATCGGTAAAGGCCTCATGAGGGTGGAAATACACATCACCTCTCAAGGTGAAGGTGTAAACAAGACCATTTTCGGAAATATCCCAGGTCCTGGCTACTGCAGGATGAACGTTGAGCTCATCATCAAGGCTAACAAGTCCGTCGAAAAGTTGATTGCATGCCCATATATTGGCCAGGTCACGTGCATAGGCCGGATCAAGGGATGTGATGCCTGCTGCTTCATTATAGCGGAAGATCTTCAAGCCTTCAGTATCATAAGCTCGTTTGCAGGACGCAAAAAGGCTAAGAACGATCAATATATAAAACAGCTTTGATCTCATGTTCCATTTATAAAATAACTTCAAGGCACTTGTCAGGAGAGACCAGCACATTCTTCACCAGCCAGCTACCGTAGCCGTCACCTTCAGGTACTTTTAATTCCACGACCTGGTCTTTCTGAAGTATGAGTGCTCCATATTCTTTTCCACTCTTCCCCTTGTAAACCAGCTCAAAGGCCAGGGAAGAATGATTATTCACGATCATGCGTGTAGCATTCGGGTTATCGTCAGCGATCTGTTCGTTGGCAGTGTAAACCTTAACTGAATGGTAAAACAGTTCTTTTAAATACTGCTCGTCTCCTATCAGGAGATCTTTATAATAGATTGCGGTACGACGCTTATAGAGGGCTTCCCTTATACCCTCTGCTGTCCTTTCCAGGGCAAAAACCAGGGTAAGGGGTCTGTGTTCCCCTTTGCTCCTGTCGAAGAACATATCAAGGGGATCATGAATATCGGAATTACCGAGCAGGCTGAGGTTGGAGTCGATACCCCATTGATGTGCAAGCGGATAATAGCTATTCTCATTTACAATTTCAATGCCCTGTATCAAACCTCTGGAATACAACCATGAGTGTTCTTCATACCATATTGGGATTTCATTTTCCTGCCTCCAGCCCGGATGGTTCCAGAATACAAATGCCCCCTGTTCATTGGCCCGGATAATAGCATCCTGCCAGCTCAGGGTATCAAAACCGTTGGCATCCTGCAGGAAAAGAAAATTAAAATGCCCGGGGGGCATGCTTTTAGTGATCTCTGTACCCCGGATCAGGATCAGATCATTTTTCTCAGCATAAGGTTTTGCGATCTCATACGCACTATTATGATCACCACTAACATAATCGCTGAATGAATGGTACTCAACATGATCAGTAATAGATATGGCATCCAGATCTTCATTCACTGCCTCTGCCACGCGTACACTGGGCCAAACCAGGCCATCAGAGAATACCGTATGCATGTGAAAATCACATTTTAGCGTATTGTACCCGGGAATATCCGGAAACATAAATTCATGCCCTGTGGTTTGTGAAAATCCCCATAAAGGGAACAGTATTGAAGAAAAAAATATAAGGATAAGAAGTTTTAGACGCATATCAATTGTTCGTAGTGGATGAGGTTTCGAACAAAGATAAAAAAAACGGCGGCCAAAGCCGCCGTTCTTTAAAAAAGGGTATTACCCTGATCACGAATAAAAACCAATAGAGAATTAAAGAAAGGAAAGAGGTAATACCCTAAGATCCTAAATTTCTTTGTGGTTCCAAGCAAATAAACAAATTATTAAGCTGCTTGTTTTCAGTTTAACAATTAATTAACAAGATTGGTACTACTGGCTTGTGATATTATAACAAAGATACAAAAAGAATGTTCAAGAGTCAAGTATTATTCTATTCTTCCCGCTTTTGAGATTCCTTTAATTTTAAGTAATTTATGAATAAGCTCGTCCAAATGCCTGGCATCCCTTACGCTTAGCTTGATATATCCGGTGAACATTTTGTCGCCTGAATCAATTTTTATCGATTGCATATTCACTCTCAGGTCGCCGGAGATCACAGAAGTGATCTCGCCAAGTATTCCGATGCGGTCGTCGCCGCTGATACGGATATTTGCCTGTATAGCTGCCTCGCTGTCTGGACCCTTCCATTGTACGTCGATATATCTGTAGCCGTATTTCTCCAACAATCGTTTTGCGTTGGGGCATGATTTTCTGTGTATGCTGATGCCCTGTCCAATAGTGACAAAACCAACCACCTCATCTCCTGCTTTTGGGGTACAACATTTGGCCAGCTTATAATTTACGTTATCAAGGGTATCATCGATCAGCACATAATTCTCATCCTTTGGGGGCTTGACCTTTTCAGGGGCCTTTG
>QMPN01000489.1 GCA_003648575.1 Bacteroidota bacterium | reverse complement strand
GTTTTCCCCAAACGGGTCACCCATATCAAAAATAAAACGCCCTATTAATAGGCTATTCAGAGCAAAAAAATGATTTTTTAGAAAAGTGGCGAAAACAGGAAGCATCAACTTCCAACTTCCGGCTTCCGGCCTCCGTCTCCCATCTTCCAACTTCCGACACTATAATCATAACCCTTAACCTGCTGAGTGGCATTTAGCACTCAGCAGGTTGAACAGTTTTTCTAACTCCATCGATCCGCTAAAAGCAAAGCAATTTAGCGGATCTTCATATCTCCCGACTTCGCTGAAGAGTAAAATCCAAACCCACAAGTCAAAAATATCTAGCTTATAAACTGAAAATAAAGGCAATATAAAAACAATAAATATTTTCTAAAGATTGTAATGTATGAATAAGAATAATATTTATATTTGTAGTTATGCTGTAAATAAGGCTTATTATATCATATTTAACTTGAAAGTAATGATGTTTCCCAACATTGGCAATTCTTTTATTCAATCATATAATTTCAAAAATTCAATTTTATAAACTAAAATTTATTCAAAATGAAAATTTTTACGAAACTCTTTTTGTCAATAGCATTGATAATGCTATTTATGAGCACAATTTATGCCCAACAGCAACCAGATCCGGTTGGGGGCATAATTGAAAACTTTTCACCTCCCGAAAGAGGTACTGATGCGGATGAGGTATTACATTCTCAAAACATGACAGGTACGTACCATAACAGTATATCAAGTTTTGATATTATTAATTTACCAGCATTCGATATTTACGATTGTCAGGCAGCTGATGATTTCCGTGTGCCAGGAGGCGAAACCTGGTACATATCTGAAATTAACCTGGTGGGTAATGCGCCTAGTAGTGGCGTATTCACTGATGTAAATGTATTCTTTTACAACCAGCCGGGTACAGGTTTACCGACTAGTTTAGTATGGTCAGCAACTGTTCCGGTTACTTTTGATGGAGGACTGGAAACCATTGACCTGGGACCGCTTGGAGGCGTAATGCTCACAACCGGTAATTACTGGATATCAATTCAGGTGGAAGATGATCCTAGTATGGGCTATTGGTATTGGATGGCTGCCACACCACAAACAGTTCGTAGTGAAGCTATATGGCAGAACCCTCTTGATGGATTTGCCACAGGCGCCACAACATGGACCAATATATCAACTGCATTAGGTGGTTGGCTCCCGACTGACTTAGCTTTCGAGCTCGTAGGCTACAAAGGCCTACCGATGGCACACACTCCAGTTCCTGGTGATACAGATATTGACATACCGGTAAGCACCACAAGTGTATCGTGGGAATTAACCCCTGAAGTAGATGAGATTCAGATATATTTTGGTACTGAATATCCCCCTGTAAATTTAGTACAGGACTGGACTACTTCTTTAACTCTCTCCTTACCTGTCACCCTTGACTGGAACCTGCAGTATTTTTGGCAGATAAACACACGCAATGCAGTAGTAACCACTACTGGCGACATTTGGGGTTTTACGACAGCTATTCAGCCTCCTGGCAGTTTCACCGCTACAGCGGGTGATTATGACACAGGCTTAGTAGATAACGATGTATTATTAGAATGGGTAAGTTCGGTAGTACCGAGTCGCGCCTTGTTAGGATACGACATCTATGAGAACGCAGTACAGATCGCCGCCTTAGTGCCTGGCGACAGTTATACCGTACTCAATGCCACCTATAACATGACCGGTACGGGCAATACTTACTATGCCATAGCCGTGTTTGACGAAGGCGTATCCTTACCATCCAACACTGATGATGCTTTGGTAAACGGCTTTGGAGAATTCAACGGTTATGTAGATGATTTAAATAGTGCTTTACCTTTGGAATTAGTAACCATAGATATTGTAGGAGTAGATCCACAAGGAACAACATGGACCTATCAGCTTTTCACAGATGCCTTAGGTGATTACCAGGAGACAGACATAATAGCAGGCACCTATGATTTCACAGCCAGCTTAGCACAGTATTATCCTGAAACAGCTACTGGTGTAGTTTTACCCTTTGCAGGGACAGTAACGCAAGACTTCACACTGACCCCATGGGGCCCACCGGCCTGTGCCACTATTCCGGTACCAGACGATGAGGACCAGGATGTGAATCCGGTAGATCTGGAACTCGAATGGGTTCTGGACGCCATTACGGTAGAATACCGTTTATTGTTCAGCGAGGAATTTCCACCCAACGAAACCGATGATATATTGGTAGATTGGTCAGCGGCAGCAGAGAGCTACCAGTTTGGTCCTACTGACCTGCAGATGAACACCCAGTACTTCTGGAAAGTACAGGTAAGAAATATGTGGGGCGAAGTAACCGCATGTGACACATGGGGCTTCACCACTACAATCCGTCCTCCGGGAGCCTTTACAGCTACCCAGGGCGATTACGATGGCGACGGAGAGATCAATGATGTCCTGCTTGAGTGGGCAACATCAGAAAACACCCGTGCCCTGGTAGGCTACCATCTTTTCGAGAATGGTATAGAGATAGCCATGACAACAGAACTCAGTTATACAGCATATAACAGAGCATACAACATGACAGCACCCGGCAACGAGTACTGGGCAGTAGCGGAGTTTGACGAAGGCGATTCCGATGAATCGAATAATGACTTTGCCTATGCCAACGGTTTTGGAACAGTAGACGGCTATGCCTATGAAGGCCCGGCTACATCTACCATACTTGCAGGCGTAGCAGTACATATAGAAGGCCTGGATCCACAACTTGGTGCATGGAGTTATGATGCAGTTACAGACGGCACAGGATATTATTCTATACCTGACGTAATCGCAGGCCTTTATGATTTCGAAGGCAGCTTGTGGCAATACAACGATGAATTAGTAACAGGCGTAACAGTAAACTATGCTGCGCTTACAGTACAAGATTTGTATTTAGATCCATGGGGAGTTCCTAACTGTGTAACCGTACCAGATCCGTATGACACAGAGCAGGAAGTAGATCCTGTAGATTTAACCCTTGGATGGGATTTAACAGGCTCACTGATGAATG
>QMPN01000488.1 GCA_003648575.1 Bacteroidota bacterium | reverse complement strand
TCCCGGCCTTCAAGCTGAAATGGGAACTAAGATGAGCTTTATGGGTATCATCCAGAACTGGAGCGGGCAGTCGAGTTATACAAATCCTCCTGACGATAATGGTACTGCAGGCCCCAATCATTATATGCAAACTATAAACACAAAATATACTATTTATAATAAAACCGGAACCTTGCTGGCCGGGCCTACCAACCTGAACGTATTCTTCTCGGGATTACCGGGAGGAAACAACAATGATGGTGACCCTATAATAATTTTTGATGAGCAGGCACAGAGATGGCTTATGGCTGAATTTTCCGGCGCATGGAGTAATCCTGATTATATGCTGATCGCTGTTTCTCAAACTGATGACCCTACCGGCCTTTGGGACGCATGGTCGTTCTTAATGAATGGATTTCCTGATTATATGAAATTTGGTGTGTGGCGCGACGGGTATTACATGGGTACCAATACTTATAGCGGCGACGATATTTACGTTTTTGAAAGGGATGTGATGCTCGCCGGAGGCTCAAGTCCACAGGTAGTACAGTTTAATAACCCTTACCGGCCAAACAGCGGCTTCCATTGTATACTTCCGATGGACAATGACGGGGCTTTTGCTCCCACAGGCACTCCGGGGCAGTTTATAACCATTAATGATAATGCATGGGGCGGCAGCACTGGGGATCAACTTTGGATCTACGAATTGGATGTTGACTGGGTAACGCCCGGAAGCTCTACTTTCAGCAGGGTACAACAACTTGATGTTGCATCATTTGACAGCAACTTTGGGTCCACATGGGATAATATAGCACAGCCCGGGACAAGCCAGAAACTTGATGCTATCAACCAGATCCTGATGCACCGGGCACAGTACCGGAATTTTAGCGGATCGCAGCATGTTGTTTGCAACCATACTGTTGATGTAGACGCCACAGACCATGCCGGAATCCGCTGGTACGAACTTGAATATGATGGCGCTGACTGGGAAATCAGGCAGTATGGTACCTATGCACCTGATGGCGACAGCCGGTGGATGGGAAGCATTGCCATGAACGGGGATCATGAAATTGGATTGGGATATTCCGTTTCCAGCACCTCAACGTATCCGAGTATCCGTTATACCGGCCAATCTGCTTCAGAAAATGCAAGCGCATCAGGGATCCTCGATATTGCAGAAACATCGATCCAGGTAGGAACTGCTTCACAATCCAACTATAACAGATGGGGTGACTATTCGAACCTGGCAATAGACGCTGATGACGACCATACTTTTTGGTTCACCACCGAGTATAATATCAGCGGATCACAGAAAGGCACTAAAATTGCTTCCTTTGAATTTACAGCTGCAGCACCACTGGCCGACTTTATTGCCGATGACCTGACCCCGCTTACGACGGATGTGGTTTATTTCACTGACCTTTCAAGCGGGGCACCCACTTCCTGGTCATGGACATTCACCCCCTCAACAATTACTTATCAGGGTGGAACCACTTCTGCTTCCCAGAACCCGGAAGTAATGTTTGATGCAGCAGGTTTCTATACGGTTGAAATGACTGCAACCAACGCAAATGGTTCAAATACCGAAACAAAAGTTGATTACATTGAAGCAAGCCTTCCATCATCAGCTCCGGTAACAGACTTCGAAGCTGACAATACCGCCCCTTCTATAATGGAAACAGTATATTTTACTGATCTGTCGACCAATGACCCAACTTCCTGGTTATGGGCATTTACACCTTCAACGGTAACTTATATGAATGGCACAACATCTGCCACACAAAATCCGGAGGTGGCATTTAATATGGCGGGTTATTACACCGTTGAACTTACAGCAACCAACACTGCCGGCTCTGATACGGAAACAAAAACCGATTATATTAATGTAGCTGATGGAATGACTGTTCTCGCTACGGCAAGCCCTGAAGAGATCTGTAAAGGGGATTGGAGCCAGCTCAATGCAGCACCAACCGGTGGTACAGGCTCATATACCTACAGCTGGACATCCGTTCCGGCAGGCTTTACTTCGACTCTCCAGAACCCTGTGGTTTTCCCGCTTGTGAATACAACCTATCATGTTGAAGTTGATGATGGGGGGCAGCTTGCAAACGACGAAGTCTCGGTAACTGTTAATCCGCTTCCTGTTATTACACTTGGCGACTGGCCTGACATGTTATGCAATGTAGGTGTTCCGCCCGTACAGCTTTCAGCCATCCCGGCAGGAGGTACATATAGTGGTCCGGGTGTATCTATTACCGGGATGTTTATCTCGAGCATTGCAAACCTTGGATGGAACGTGATCACCTACACCTATGAAGATACTCATGGCTGTGAGAATTCAGCCCGGGATTCCATCTATGTGGATGATTGTGTCGGAATTAGTGAGATCAATGGTGATGAAAGTCTTGTTAATCTTTATCCGAATCCAAGCATGGGCTCCTTCACGCTGGAAAGTGAGCAGGAGATGGAAAGGATAGAGATCATCGATCAAAGTGGTAAGATGGTGATGATGCGAAAGATCAACAGCAAAAGCACTCCGATCTCTGCACTTCGTGCCAGGGGCTTTTATTTCATCAGAATTTACTTTAAAAATCATAATGCCCTGCCTACAGTTGTGACAAAAGAATTTGTAATTAAGTAATCCAGTATCCAGCATCCAGCATCCAGTATCCAGTATCTTTGCTTTAACCTTTTCCTATGAAAAAAATATTGATTGTTCTTTTTGCTCTAATGATCCCCTTGTTTTATTCCTGTGAGGAAGCTGATGAAATCATTGAGAACTTAGGCCTGACAGATTTAGAGATTAATGCAGGTCTGAAGGAGGCCCTGACCATTGCAACGGATACGGCCGTAAGCATAGTATCAAAAGTTGATGGCTATTATAAGGATGAGATCATCAAGATATTGTTGCCGCCGGAGGCGGATATCATTGTTGATAACCTCAATACCCCTCTTTTGCAGGGCCTTGGTTTTGATCAGCTGATAGAGGACGTGATCTTTAAGATAAACCGTGCTGCCGAAGATGCTGCAACAGAGGCGGCACCGATCTTCTGGGGTGCAATCACAGAT
>QMPN01000487.1 GCA_003648575.1 Bacteroidota bacterium | reverse complement strand
AGCCTTCATACTCCTGGAGCTGTTGGAACGGCTCTCAGACGTGGTTTAAATACTGTTGATCATCCCTATAAGGCAGGGCCATTTTATCTGCTTTTGCCAATGAATACCCAAAGCACTTTGATAAAGGATTTTAATCTTAACGAACTTCCTGTGGGTGCTCCACCAAAATTATCCCCGGCAAATGGAGATTATACCAAAGCTGCAAAGGCGATATTAGAAGCCGAACGGGTGGTTGTAAAGATTGGCGGTGGTTCCAGAGGTGCCGGCAGTGAGCTTGTTGAGTTGCTGGAACTGGCAGATGGGGTTGCAGTGATCAGCCCTGTGGTTTCAGGGGTGATACCTTATGATAATCCCCGTAATATGACTGTGGGTGGTTCCAAGGGTTCTCTCAGCGGAAATTATGCAATGGATGAAGCAGATTTGCTGATAGCTATAGGGACACGTTTTGTGTGCCAGTCTGACAGCAGCAGAACAGGCTATCCAAAAGTAAAGCAGGTTATTAATATCAATGCCGATATTGAAGATGCCACTCATTACAATAAGAGTATCGCATTGCTTGGCGAGATTAAGGCAACGCTTGGAAAACTAAACAACTCGCTTAGAGACCAGGCCGGAACTGGCAGCCATGCCGGGTCGCCATGGTTTACCGATTGCAGTGATAAAAAAGCTCAGTGGGAAGCTTATAAAAAAGCGAGATACGACAATCCGACCCTTTTCGATGAGGTATGGAAGAAGGAAGTTCTGACCCAGCCTGCAGCCATTAAGACGGTTGTTGACTGGGCAAGGGAAAAAGATGCAATTACATTTTTCGATTCAGGCGATGTTCAGGCCAATGGCTTTCAGATAGTTGAAGATGACATACCTGGCAGAACATTTAATGAAACAGGTGGAAGTTATATGGGTTTTGCGCCATCAGCATTGATGGCCACTGCGATGGCTGATCATAGTTTTTACGGTATAGCAATGGTAGGTGATGGGTCTTTTATGATGAATCCGCAGATTCTTATTGATGGCATTGAGCATAGAGCCAAAGGTTGTGTTATGTTGTTTGACAACAGGCGGATGGCGGCGATAAGCGGTTTGCAGCATGATCAGTTCGGAGTTGAATATGCCACGAATGACACCGTAGAAGTTAATTACATCGCTATGGCAAAGTCAGTTAAAGGTGTATCCGCTTTTGACGGCGGTTGTTCAGTCGAATCGTTAAACATTGCTTTAGATAAAGCCAAAGCGCATGATGGGCTTTCACTTATCCATATTCCGGTTTATGCTGGCAATCATGAACTGGGGGGCCTGGGGGTTTACGGCAGGTGGAACGTTGGCAACTGGTGTCAGGATGTGCAGGCATTAAGACATAAGATAGGTTTGTAGAGGATATTTTAAAAGAATGAAAAAAGGAATGAATACTAAAGTTGTAAAAAACTATATCAACGGACAATGGAAAGAAGCTGATTATTCGGCTCTTATGGATATTGAAAATCCGAGTACGGGTGAAGTGATCGGCAGTGTGCCTCTGTCGACTGCAACAGAGGCTCAACTGGCTATTGAAGCAGCCAGTGATGCGTTTAGTAGCTGGAAGGATATGCCTGTTTCACGCAGGGTTGCTCCGTTGTACAAACTTGCAGAACTTCTCAGGGTAAATGAGGAGAAGATATCCCGTATTCTCTCTGAAGAGATGGGCAAGTCTCTTCCTGATGCCAGAGCCGAGATGAAACGGGCCATTGAGAATGTTGAAGTAGCATGTGGTATGCCTGTTTTGCAGCAGGGTGATAAGCTGATTGGTTCATCTTACGGAATTGATGGAGAGGTTCTCAATCTTCCTGTTGGTGTTTTTGTGATGATAGCACCTTTTAACTTTCCTGCAATGGTTCCTTTCTGGTTCCTTCCCTATGCAATTGCAACAGGCAACACATTTATTTTAAAGCCTTCTGAGCAAGTTCCTTTGACAATGCAGTTCATCACAGAGCTCATCGACCAGATCGGTCTGCCTGATGGTGTGTATAACCTTGTCAATGGCGATAAAGTTGTTGCCGATGCTTTTTTAGAGAGCAATAAGGTTCAGGGTGTATCCGTAGTGGGTTCTACCCCTGTCAGCCAACTGATAGCAGCGAAGTGTGTTAGCTCCAATAAACGTTTTCAGGCCATGGGTGGTGCGAAGAACCATCTTATTGCAATGCCTGATGCCAGGGTCGATGAGGTGGTCCGTAATATGATTAGCTCCTGCTATGGCTGTGCGGGTCAGCGATGCATGGCTTCATCGGCAATTGTTGCTGTGGGCGATGAAATGTATAAGACAATCTGTGAGAAATTTATTGAAGAATCCGGGAAAGTCATTGTTGCCAATCCTTTGGATCCTGAAGTTGCTGATGAGTCTATGGTAATGGGACCGGTTATCTCCGGGAATTCAAAAGAGTTTATTCTTAACATGATCGATACCGGTGTAAAAGAAGGTGCTACCCTGGCACTGGATGGCCGCGGACTGCTTGTTAAAGGTTGTGAAAATGGCCACTTTGTAGGAGCCACTGTATTCACCGATGTGAAACCAGGTATGGAAATCCATAAAACAGAGATATTCGGACCGGTTGTAGTAATCCTGAAGGCCGATACACTGGATGATGCCATACAGATTATCAATGATCACCAATACGGCAATGGAGCCTCGATCTATACACAGAATGGTTACTGGGTCCGTAAGTTTAAGCTGGAGGCTCAGGCCGGAATGATCGGTATTAACATTGGTATTCCGGCACCGGTAGCATATCTGCCGTTTGGAGGCATGAAGGAATCCCAGATGTCTGCCATAAAAGCACAGGGCAAGGCTGTGATTGACTTCTATACTGAAAATAAGGTTATTACAGAAAGATACTGGACGGAGGAATAACAATGGCTATTGATGAACTCAGGAAGATTTGCACACATGTTCGCAAATCGATAATTAATACAATAGCAGATGCAGGAGTCGGACATACCGGCGGATCGCTATCTGAAGTAGAGATACTTGTGGCACTCTATTTCAAGATCATGAAGATCGATCCAAATAAACCTAATTGGATTGAAAGAGATCGTTTTATT
>QMPN01000486.1 GCA_003648575.1 Bacteroidota bacterium | reverse complement strand
TATAATTTTAGTTGAAGCTTTTTAGGTTTGAAGTTGGCATTGACTTGAACCGCTCCAGCGATTCCGCCGCCTAAGTAATTTTGATATGCTGCCATTTTTGCATTGTCTATATTGAATAGACTAGTACAATCTATTTCAACGCCGCCGCCTCTTCTGGATACTTCAAGCCTAAGTGTATTGTCTTCGATATATTGTAAATATTTCATTTTATCAACTCCCTTCTTGTGATATTCAACTCATGCTTAAACGATTCAATAGTCTTATGAGTCCAGGCTGAAAAATAGCCTATTGTTTTAAGTGTAAAGCCTTGCCCGCTTATCTCTTCAAGTAGCAATTGGCTGCCAAATGAGCTGATTTTATATACCTTGTTATTATGATTAAATATTAAGTGATTCATATAAAATATAATTTGTTATCATATTCTAAGCTTATGGCCTCTTGATTCATGGATTTTTTGAGTACAACGGCCCATGATACGATTTTTTCAATTGACGCTTCTACTTGATCCGCAGTGGCAAATGCTTCAACTATAACAACTTTTTCAACTACAAGGCCCTTGATTTTAGAATTCCAGGCTCCCATTGCATTGTATGATGTAGCACCGCCAAATTCATTTGAAAAAAGCTCAAGCGTATCATCAATAAAAATTCCTGGATCTATTTTTTTATCAATATCTATAGTACTAGGAATATATAACTTGATATTATGGTCTAGATTGAATAGACCTTTTAATTGTTTAGTTGTGTTAGTCATAGTTGTTTTAATTGCTTTAATGCCTCGAAAATTTCATCATCAAACGCCAAGTCAAGATCTGCCTGGCACGCTTGCCATAGTTGTTTTAATTCTGCTAGTGTAAAAAATTCTATATATAAGTCAATTGACTCGATAAAATCCCTTGTCATAGTCAAGTTATATAGTTTATTAGCTTTTATTATTAAGTTATCCATAGTTGTTTACCTGGTTATTGTTTACCCTGGTTTGCTACTTTCTACCCTGTAAGTCCTCGACCTGGATCCTAGTAGCAAACCTTGTGTTATGTATTGAGTATATACCTTGCGGTGTATAATGTCAAGAGGCAATCGTACATAGTCCAGGCATAGCTTCAAGCCTGTTAGCCGTATAGGTTGTAATACCTATATCAGCACTGGCACCAGGCAGCGGCGGCAGCGGCCTTGAGCCTATAGTATGGGCAGGGTGGGTAGGGTGGCCCATAAAAAACCGAGGCGGAGTCTCACAAGTGTCTTTTGCGGGCCTGAAGGGGGAGCCCTCCCCCGATGGACATACACTGTTGACGAAAGAGCAACAAGCGTGTCATATTGTTGACGAAACATCAATTGTATGCTACTCTATGTTGATGAATCATCAACCAACGCATAGCTGCGACTACTGTAGTAAGAAATTAGATAGATTAATGTTCTGTAATCATTCTCATCAGGTTATGTATCATAGAAAAGGGGAAAAATCTGAGCAATCTGAAGAGCAATCTGAGGAGAAGCCTAAAGAGGAGAAAAGGGATTGGTGGTGTGAAGAACACAAGAATTCTAAATGGGTTTGCGAGAAATTGCATAAAAATTTATAATATTTGACAACCTATCACGCTCTGTGCTATAATATTTGTATGTGGGATGATATGTATAGAAAGAATTCTTATCTTAATAAAGGTAGGGAGGACCAGGGAAGGGATGGATTAAGGATTAAGGATAGGTGGATATATGTTGCAGCATTTTCCATATTCTTAGTACTCTGGACTATTTTCGGAATATGGCTTGATTGTACTAGCGATATGTGTGGGGTATAATCAACCGACAGGTAATGAATAGTAAGAAGTTGAAAACGATCAGAAAAGGGATGCGAGCTAAGGGGTTTGATCCAAAGGAATACAAGATAATGTATAAGGATATTAAGAGAAAGATTGAAAGGAAAGAAGATGGCAAGGACTAAAGGAGCAAAAAATAAGAAGAAAAAGTGTGGTGGTTTAGGAGATTGGACTGAATTCGGTGGCGAAGTTAATTTCGTTCAGGTGGAGAATGAATGTCCAAGATGCGGTAGATGCAGTCATTGTGGTAGGAGAGATGAGTCCGTAACCACGACATTTACAAGTTAGTCGTAATTTCAAGAGGGATGGGTGGGTTTTTGCCTTCCAGCAATACCGACCCTTCTTCTTGAGCTTATGACACTGACCATAGTACTACCAGTCTTCAACGCTAGGGATTTCCTAGAACAAACCTTGTCCAGCATTTTCCAGAATACCGAGTCCAAATTTGATATTATCTTAATAGATGATTTGTCTGATGGGGAAACCAGGGAGTATGTTAAGAAGATTGAGGCTCCTGAAGTTGATATCCTAAAGGTCTTAAATGAGGAGCACTTATGGGCAAATGCCAACTGGAATAAGGGAGCAATGATGGCATATGGTGAATATATCGCAATTCTTAATTCGGATATCACTCTGTCAAAAGGTTGGGATCTACCACTTATTAAACTCTTAAAGGAGAAAACTATTGTTTGTCCTTATGAGGAGAATAAACCAAAACTTGACCCAGTAATAGCGAAGACTGATCCCAGGATGATTAAGGGTGCAGCTTTCATGTTCAAGAATAAGGATGTCGAAGATCTCTTTCCCATACCAGCGGAGTTGAAGCATTGGTGTGGAGATAACTTTCTTGCGGACAGGGCAAACGAGATGGATGGGGTTGGTTTCGCTAAAGAGTCAACAATTAGGCATTACTATTCAAAGTCGGGGGTAACTATAGCACCAGAGATATTTAATGAGAGGGTTGCGGAAGATGTCCAAAATTATGAGGAATTGTCGGGTAGGGATATGAGTCTTATCAGGAATATGTTCGCCTCTCGTGCTTAACCATTTTAAAGAAGGGAGATAGATCTACAATTTTAACTTTTGCCTTAGTTCTCCATACAGCCGAGTTGAAACTTAGTTGATCCCTAGAAGAAGCAGTGGAAATTTGATACCACCATTCTTTGTTGAATTCGTGGGTTGTGGCGGTTCTTCTGACAACTATCTTGGTTTCAGCCAAGCCATGATGTGCTGGATAGTTCCACTTCTTCAGTCTCTCTACTTGTTTT
>QMPN01000485.1 GCA_003648575.1 Bacteroidota bacterium | reverse complement strand
TTGACGATCAATTACTACTAGCTAAAGAAGGGTGTGAGTATAAGGATGCTCGTATTGTTGGCACAGAAAAAATCATTGGTTATGAGTTTACTGATGCTGTTGACTCATTGCCTATGCGATTTTTTGATATCGACTGTGCCGAGACAAGGGAACTGCTTTGTTTCAATTTGAAGATAACTCGATACTGGTCAAAATTCCTGCGGCAATGGGTTGTGACAGATAAAGAACAAACAATCGTTAAACCCTGCACCACCCAAGAGGAAATATCAGAAGCTATTAATGAGGTGGCACTGGCTATTATGCGGGAGAGAGCAGAATGAGTGATCAATGTAAACATGGCACCCGTAAAGACTTCTGTTCTATATGTACGCCTTCATTAAGAAAAGTAACGAAAGTAGCTGAAATAATCCCCGACCATATGCCCGATTGGATGCGTGAAGCAATGGACGAGGGCCAGCTATTTAACCGGATGGTGGAGGTCGGGAAGGAGCGTGACAGGCTGGAGGAAGAAAGGGACAGATATAGAAAAGCATTTTATGTGCGTGGCGTTGAGATTGAGAATCTCAATTGCGACATAGATTTACGAAGCGATGAAATGAGAAAACAGATGGAAAGGTGTAAGCACGATCTACTATTTTGCAGCGAATGTAACACCGCAGGACATAACCGATGACAAAGATCTTTGAAATTAGGTGTGTACATTTATAACTCTACGTTATATAATAGATACCTTAACTAGAGGTATTCTCTAGTTAAGTCCTTTGGTTCGTTATTGTTTGCAGGTAGCTCCTGCACAGTGCACCCCCGCAAGGGGGTTGTATTGTTATAACTTACCTAAAAACAATAATGGAGAGAGCATGTCCGATCAAACCGTACCATCAATCCTTGATTATGGATTAAAGTTTTTATCATTTATTAAGCAACCATATAGCATCATACCTATTAATGAGAAGAAGATGCCGATGTGCAAAGTTAAAGGTCATCCTGAAAACTTAATACGTCTTTTATCTAAAGATTATGACCACAAACTATGGAGTAAAGCCACTTATTATGGTGTCGTAGTATCTCCAGCATTTAACCCTGACACTACCAAACAGTTGATCGTCATAGACCTCGATGTGCCGTCGGAAGATGGACATGAGTCTGATGGTCGTGAATATATAGGGAACTTCAATATCCCGGATACTTTAGAAGTACGCACCAAGAGCGGCGGTACTCACTTTTATTTATGGATTGATAAAGGTATTAAGCTTAATAGCAGACCTTATCCAGGTATTGACATAGTGATGGTATCACCTTTCTTTATGGTAGGCCCTCTACCTGGGGTGTATGACATCTCTAAAAAGAGAGCCATAGCGATTGCAGACCAAGAACTTGTAGACCAACTAACCAAAGTCAATAACAAGTCCGATGATGAGCAATCAAATATGTTGCTTGATAATATCCAGGCGGGCATACCTAAAGGTGAACGTCATGATACCATATTGAAACTAATGGGCCGATGTGCCGCATTGCATATACCTAAGGGTGAGAGTATGTTACTTGCTCAGTATGCTATTGGCAAGTGTGATCAATCGACTGGTCTACCAAATATAGAAGACATAGAGAAGCAGTATGATGACGCTGTTAATAAGTTTCAACCTCGCACATCTCTTGATGACCTAATGAGAGACTTGGTATTAGTTACATCGACAGGTCGTATTGCAAATATAGACAAGCCAACAGTCACACTAAGTAAAGACACACTAGTTGCGGAGCATCCTGGCTTAATACCAAACGTGAACAAACCATTAAATGCACAGGGCATGCACCCACTCGCTAAAACAGGATCTGTATGGCTTGATAGTACTGAGAAGCATGTGGTAGATAAGATGGGTTATTATCCATCTGATGAAAAGATATTTACTTATGAGAGTTTATTACATCTTAATGAATACAGTCGTGGACCGGTATATTTACCAGAGAAATATAGTAAGAGGGATGCGATGTTAGTACAAGATGTGCTTAGTAGAACTTATGGGCCCATATATGAAGACTATCTTAAATCTGTATATTTTAAATGGATGAATCCAGAGGTTAAGTTTAATTGGGCAATCTTCTTAACCAGTAGATATGAAGGTACAGGTAAAGGTCTTAGTTTTAAGATGATACAGAATATGTTTGGGCCGAGGAATTGTGTTGATATGAAACCTGAATCATTCGGTGAAAGATTTAACTCAACATGGACACATTCATTATTCACACTCATCGATGAAGCCAATATGACTACTAGCCGTAATCAGCGTGTTCAATTGATGAACTCATTAAAGAGAATCATAACTGAAGACAGTATGACAGTGGAAGTTAAGGGTATGGAGAAAGAGGCCGCTGTAAGAGCATTCTTTCTGATGTTCATATTCTCTAATGAGAAATCTACACTTGATATTAATAAAGACTCACGCAGATTTCTTGTGCACCATGATGAAGAGATTGTCACGCCTCAAGAGGCTAAACGAATGTATGAACTTGGTAGTATACTTAGTGACTATAAACACAATAAAGAATTTGTTGGTGGCATATTAAGATGGATGCGAGAAACTGTTGATATAAGTATATCAGATACATTCAATCCAAAAGGAATAGCGAAGAAGACGAAATCGTTAAGAAACGAAGATCATCTACTATCTATTAGAGGTCAGGCAATATTGGATGCAATAGAAGCAGAAGAACACATATTTATATCTGATATTATAACTCTAGATTTATTCAGGTATTATTGTAAAGATGTTTTAGAGTTGAGTGCTACAGATACTATGTATTTAAAGAAGGAATTGGTAGAAAGAAAGTTATTGAGATTTGTACCACGTAATCCGAAAGTATTAGTTTCAACTAAAAATACGAGAACTACCCTAGTACCCACACCGGATATGCCAATGGCCCGCAATGGATTACCTTTACATAAAGTCTTATCTAAAAATCGCGGTATTAAGAACATATATTGCATTCGCAATCCAACAAAATGGATACATACTAAAGCCTCTCCAAAAGATTTGAAGAATGAAATTAACAAACTCTACACAGACCAATCACGCAGTAACCTTGCTGTTGT
>QMPN01000484.1 GCA_003648575.1 Bacteroidota bacterium | reverse complement strand
CATCTGCGTATGCCAAGGCACTCCGAGAATGCGCTGAAGCTGGCACAGTGGCTCGAAAAACAGCCGCAGGTAACCTGGGTGAACTACCCGGGGCTCGAATCGCATCCGGACCACAAATTGGCGAAAAAATACCTGCCTGACGGCCAGGGTGCTCTTCTTGGCTTCGGAATCAAGGGTGGAAAAGAAGCTGGCGTTAGGTTTATAAACAGCGTCAAACTGGCCAGCCATCTGGCGAATATCGGCGACAGCAAAACCCTTGTAATTCACCCGGCCAGCACTACTCATCAGCAGCTTAATGAAAAAGAACAGCTTGCGGCCGGCGTAACAAACGATTATATTCGTGTATCAGTAGGCACAGAGAACATTGACGATATAATTAATGATTTTCAACAGGCATTGAAAAACCAGTCCTAAGTTGTGAGTGTTGAGTTTTGAGTTAATGGCTCAGAGTATTGTTAAACAAAAAAGTTATGATTTTGCTCTGAAAATTATCAAATTTTGCGCCATGTTGCGAAACCAGAAGCATTTTGAGATATCGAGTCAGCTTCTACGATCTGGAACAAGTATTGGTGCTAACGTTGAAGAAGCTTTGGCGGGACGAAGTCGAAAGGATTTCTTTGCTAAAATGTCGATTGCCTCGAAAGAGGCCAGAGAATCTTATTATTGGTTAAGGCTACTTAAAGAAAGTCAATTGGCAAATATCGGAGTTGATGATCAAATTGAAGATATCCGGAATATTATTAATGTATTAACCGCTATTGTAAAAACAACCCGACAAAGTCTCAAAGGATAACTCAAAACTTAAAACTAATTCAAAACTCAAAACTCAAAACTTAAAACTCCCGAAGGGATAAGCACTATTTATGAACCTTCCTAACAAACTCATCCACCTCCGGCACCCCACCCTGGTATACCAGATATCCGTTATATGGTTCCCGCGGGGTGATCTCGTCATTGATGGGTGTGAGCATCATGCGCTTCACCTCTTCGGGGTCGTCGGTCTGGCCGAGGATCCAGCTTAGCTTTACCCAGGCCACCTCTGGCAGCATATTCCCTGCCGGGATAATGCCTTTGGCCATCATATCCCTGCCGGTATCGTACACGAACATATGCACATATCCCCAGATGGTCTGCAGGGTCATGTACATGTGCACACCTTTGGCATGAGCACGCTCAATGGCAGGATAAAGTTCCTTGTTAACGTGCCCGAGGCCTGTGCCCACGATGATCACTCCTTTGTACCCGGCATCCACCAATGCATCCAGTGTGTCGGGCTTCATGCCGGGGTAATAGTACATCATGGTTACCTCATCACTAAAATAAGGCAGGATGGTCACATTGCGGTCTTTACGGCGGTGTTTGTATTCCTTATGTATGGGCATGATCTCCTTGCGGTTGATCCTCGCCAGCGGTGTAGCGCCTATGGTCCTGAAGGTGGAACGGTAGGATGAATGCATCTTCCGCACCCTGGTGCCTTTATGCAGCAGTCCGTACTCATCGGAGGTCGGGCCAAACATGCACACCATCACCTCTGCGATGTCGGAATGCCCTGCTGCCCTCATGGCATGCATAAGGTTGAGGGCTGCGTCGGAGCTGGGCCTGTCTGATGATCGTTGTGAACCCACAAGCACGATCGGCACCGGCGAATTCTGTACCATAAACGTGAGTGCTGCTCCCGTATGATGCAGGGTATCGGTTCCGTGCCCGATCACAATGCCGTCGATGCCGTTCTCGATCTCTTTCCCAATAGCCACAGCAAGCTTTTTATATTGCATAGGGCCCATGTTCTCGCTGAACACGGCAAAGACCTTTTCGGTGTCCAGGTTACAGATATCGGCAAGTTCAGGTACGGCGCCATACAGTTCTCCGGGAGAGAAAGCCGGGATCACGGCCCCGGTACGATAGTCGAGGCGGGAAGCAATGGTCCCTCCTGTTCCAAAAAGTTTTACATAGGGCAGGCCGGGGGTTACCGGGAACTGCTTTTCAGGGATCTTATAATTCGCCTTCTTATATCCTGTCTCCTTCATGGAGGTGATGGTGCTGATATCTACGCCGACATTATAGCCTGTCGGGATCTTCAATACGATATGTTGGTCGTCGTCGTTCTCAGCCCTGGGCAATACAGTACCGGTAAAAGTACCACGTATGGTTTCCACCACTGCCTGTCCCCATACACGGGTATTGTACTTCTTAAGCACCTCCAGTGCATCTCCCTTATAACCTTGAAAAAAATCATTGCTCATGATCCTGATTTTATGCTGTAATTTCTTAATTATTTTCCATTGACATGTGCATACAATGCCTTCATGCTTGTATTGCCGCGGGCTATCCTGCGGAGTTCACCCATGATCCAGTCGCATTCATCTTTCTTTTTGTCGGAGCGGCGGATCTCGTTGAACTTATCGCGCAAAAACGGGATCCTTGCAATGATCTCTTCCTCCGGCACCTTTTTGAAATTTATTACGGTCAGGACGGAGTCGAAATCCATTTTAGGATGCTCATAGATCACCGGGAGCATATACTCTGCCAGCTCCGTATCAAGCCCCTCATCGAGCAGGTATTTAAACATGGAATAGATCAGCTCATAATCAAAAGCTTCAGCAGGAGTATAATGCCCTTCAACGAATTTAAGGCGGTGGCCGAAAAAAGTGCCTATCATGGAAGGCTCCAGCTTCAGCTCTTTGATGATCTTTTCTATCAGCAGGAAGTAATTCTTGCTGAAGATGTAAGTATATGTGTCTTCCGGGATATTCCACTTTTTGAGCTGTTGATAGCGCACAATAATATCCGTAGGAAGATCTTTGCCGAGTTCTTCTATTTTATCATTCGAAAGTGGCTTTGGTGGTGTATCGGTATCGGGATACATCCTGTCGGCACCCGGGAGTACCCGTTCAAAGATCGTTGTTCCGTCCTCAAATGATTTTCGCGTTTCGTTAGGCACGACCTCAAAGGCCATGCGGCATCTTTCTTCGATCGTTTCCAGGGCAGTTTTGATATCCTCTTCCGGGCCCCAGAAAACCAATTGGGCATCTCCCTCCTCAGCTTTTAAAAGTTTTTTGATCTTGTTCCAGTCGGCGACAGAGATCTGAT
>QMPN01000483.1 GCA_003648575.1 Bacteroidota bacterium | reverse complement strand
TACAATTAAATCCAGGTTCTTTTTCTTTAATTTCTTTTCTGCATTAGCCAGCAGATCTTCTGTTTCAAGGGCAAATCCAACAAGAAATTGCTTTTCGTTTTTCATTTTGCCCATTTCTGCCAGAATATCCTTTGTTGGCTTGAGGTGGATCACCATTCCGCCTCCGGCTTTCTTGATCTTTTCTTCCGCCTGGATCTCAGGGGTATAATCTGCCACTGCTGCTGCCATTACGATGATTTCAGCTTCGCCAAAATATTTCATGCATTCCTGATGCATTTCGGAGGCAGTACTCACTTCCACAAGCTGAAGATTCTCAGGCTTTTCCAGCGACACGGGTCCACTGATCAGTGTAACATCTCCTCCCCTTTCGGCAAATTCGCCTGCGATGGCATATCCCATCAGTCCGGAGGAATAATTTCCTATAAAACGAACGGGGTCAATGTTTTCAAATGTTGGTCCTGCAGTCACCAGTATCTTTTTCCCGGGGAAATCCCATCCCTTGGTAAAAAATTCGCGGAGGATCTTGAGAATGTTCTCAGGTTCTTCCATCCTGCCTGCACCGCATAGTCCGCTTGCCAGGGCTCCTTCCGTAGGCGCAATCATCTTGTTCCCGTATGATTGCAGCTTCTCAATATTTTGAGCAGTAGTAGGATGCTTATACATATCGAGATCCATTGCCGGAGCAAAGAATACAGGGCATTTAGCTGAAAGATAAGTAGTAAGAAGCAAGTTGTCGGCGATCCCGGAGGCCATCTTTGCCAGTGTATTGGCCGATGCAGGAACGATCAGCATCAGGTCTGCCCATAAGCCCAACTCTACATGGCTGTTCCAGTAGCCATCTTCAGGGTTAAAGGAGTCAGTGAGTACCGCTTGTCCAGAAAGAGTTGCCAGAGTTAGCGGAGTAACGAAATCATGGGCAGCAGGCGTCATAACTACCTGTACCATGGCTCCTTCACCGGTAAGCAGCCTGATAAGGGGTGCTACCTTAAAAGCGGCAATACTGCCGGTTACACCAATGATGATCTTTTTATCTTTAAGCATTTAATGCTTTTGAGTGCTTATTCAGCCTTGGTTTCCTCATCCAACTCTTCATGAGGGTCTCTGAAGTAGATCTGTTCATTCAAAAACTCATGAATAGAGATTAATGTGGGTTTGGGAAGATGCTCGTAGAATTTTGCAATCTCTATCTGTTCCCTGTTCTCAAATATCTCTTCCAGGTTATCGGTAGTAGTGGCAAATTCGGCGATCTTCCTGTTCAACTCCTCTTTCATCTCCAGGCCGATCTGGTTGGCACGTTTTGACAATACCGACACAGATTTGTAAATATTACCTGATTGCTCGTAAAAGCGATGTTTGTCCCTTGTTACTGCTGTCGTTTCTGTCTTTACCTTTTTATAATCCATGTGTAAAATTGTTTTCGAATTAATTAGCTAATTTCTGCGTTGCGTTCCTATGCATGGCCTTTAACTCCCTCTGGTATTTTGTTTCGGGAAAAAGGTACATGATGTCATTATACAACTCTATCGTCTGCTGATAGCGCTCTTCTCGCTTCTCATCAACGCTGTGAATAGCATAGAAATAAAATGATTTCATCATGAAATACAGTATCTGTTCCCTGTTCTCGGTATCCGGAAAATCACTCATGACATTTTCCAGTGAAGTAATGGCTGCTTTATAATGCTTTGTTTTATAGTACTGTATGCTGATCTCAATAGCTTTCTTTTCCAATTTGCCCCTCAACTCATCCATAATATCATTACAGCCCTGTATGCTGTCACTGTCAGGGAACATATTGATGAACAACTGCAACTCTTTAATGGCTTCATAGGTGTTCGTCTGGTCCAGACTGAACTTCGGTGAGTCAAGATAATAACAGTATGCGTTCAGGTACATGCATTCTTCTGCCCTGGGATTATGAGGGTAATTCTGTGCATAACGCTTAAAGTAATAGCTGGCCAGCAGATAATCATCCTGTTGATAATAGCAGTTGGCATAGTAATAATTGATCGATTCAAGGCGCTCAGTACCTCTGTAAATGGCAATAAGCTGATCAAAAAGCTGTATGGCCCGGTAATAATCACCTTTTTCATAAAGATCTACTGCCACCTCATACTTTAACTCATTATCACCACTCTTCATTACACGTGAATGTTTTGAGCATGATGCAGTGAGAATCACCCCAATTAAAACGAAGCCAAAAAGCCATCTTCTAAACATGCCGCAAAATTAAGCTATTTATATTGATTTTTAAAACGTAATCTATTGTTGATTATTATGGACACTTAAAGCTTTGCGGGTAATTCATAAATTAATACTTTTGCAGTGATCAAATTATTAATGAAAAGATATAGCCGTGGACATTTTTAAAAAAGTACTGAACAAGTTTAGCGAACTGGGACAATATCGTGATGATGCAGAAGGATATTATATGTTTCCCAAGCTCGAAGGAGAACTTTCTACCCGAATGAATTTCCTTGGAAAGGAACACCTGGTGTGGAGTTTGAATAACTATCTGGGCCTGGGCAATCATCCTGAAGTCAGAAAAGCCGATGCCGATGCAGCAAAAGAATGGGGCCTTGCGTATCCAATGGGTGCCAGAATGATGTCGGGACAGACGAAATACCACGAACAACTTGAGCGGGAACTTGCTGAATTCGTTGGCAGAGAGTCTTCTTATCTGCTCAACTACGGATACCAGGGCATGGTTTCCATTATTGAAGCCATGGTTGACAGGAAAGATGTGATCGTTTATGACTCTGAAGCACATGCATGTATCATTGATGGAATGAGGCTTCACTTCGGGAAACGTTTTGTATATCCGCATAATGATATGCAAAACCTTGAAAAAGAACTTGAAAGGGCGAAGAGGATCACGGATCAAACCGGCGGTGGTATACTGGTGATCACCGAAGGTGTTTACGGCATGTCAGGCGATCTGGGTGATTTGAAATCTATCGTCGCTTTAAAGGAAAAATATGATTTCAGGCTGCTGGTTGATGATGCACACGGCTTTGGTACCATGGGGGCTACGGGTTCCGGTACTGATGAAGAACTTGGTGTTAGGGATCAGGTTGACCTGTATTTTGCAACC
>QMPN01000482.1 GCA_003648575.1 Bacteroidota bacterium | reverse complement strand
TCCTGCATTTCTCCGAATAGATTTAATGCTTTCATATTGTGATGCTTTAAACGTAAAAAGGCCGAATCCGCATCACCGAAACTCGACCCCTTTACTGAAAATTCAATTTCTTTATATGTGATGCTTACTATAAAAGTACAAAACAAACCCATAAAAACAAAGACCCTCAAATCATTTCTAATCTAAGGGGCTTGTCAGTCACTCTAAACTATTCCAGGTTATACGTTATTTTCGTTCAAAATTCTTTTCCACGTATTCGCGTAAATTGTCAATCGCTTCTAATGCCTCTGTTTTGGTAATGTCATCATTGCTTTCAAGCTCAAGATCTCTAATCCTTAGCCTTAATTCATTTGCACCAATATCATTTGCTGTGATCCGTTCTGAATTAATAGTTGATGTGATTATAATAGCGTCCAGTTTCTTGTCTATCGAAAAAAACGAATCTCGCATCGTGCCTATTGTATTATTCAACATTGCCCCGCCTGCGGATAGAACCAGTACAATAAATGATAACATAATAGAATTTGCGTATTTTCTCCAATCTTCCATATTTCTATATTAAAAGTGCTTGCGCTCCTTGATTGCCTCCTCCTGATTCCTCAGCCTCCATTTCATTAGTCTGATATGGCTTTGCTGGCTCTATATTAATTGGCCCACCCCAAACCGTGCCATCTGCCCCCCCTGTTGGATGTGAGTATCCAGAATCATACGTATTAGTTGCATTGTTCAATAAGTAGGTGTTTTTATAAGCATCATCATTGTAATGTATATTAGCTCTCCCGAATAGTGTTTCAGGCAAAAATCGTGTCGTACCGGTTAACGTGTCTATCAAGTTTGCAGAACTTACAGAATCGTAATATCTTAAAACGTCACCCGTGCAATTATCTACAACCGCATCTAACACTAACTTTATAGTTTTAGATCCTCCGGCTGAGTCTCCAATTCCTATACTTGTACTGTATTCATAGACCGAAGTATCACCCCTTCGCCTGAACACATCGGCAACTAACACTAAGGATTCAATGACAATAATACCATAGAACATTGCCCCCTGTTGCGGCACTCCATAATCACCGTTTCTGCGATATTCTGCTATTGTGCCGTCAGGAAAAGTGCCGTATTTCAAGTTTTCCTCCACCCATAATTTAGCATGATCTAACATCATCGCATCATCTAATAATGCACCGATTAAAACAACTGCATCGGCCATCATACCCATAGGATTTTTATAATATCCTCCTATCAGTAAAATCTCACTTTGAGCAACTCCGCTACTGTTATAATGGGTATAAATTACAGGACTATAAGAGGCCTCAGAACTTGCCACGCCTGATAATGTGGTGTAATCTCTTTTAGCTACATATCTGGCGGTATAATCGTTAATACTACCTGTTTTTGAACCCGTTAATTCATAGTTAATATTCGTTTCGGCTGAGTAATAATACCCATTTGTCGAATGGCTGCTTTGCTCTGCTAATAATAAAGAATTAGTGTCATAATGATCATCCGCATTTCTGTTAGGAAATTGCCCTAAAAATATACGCTCATTTAATGATCTCATGAAAAATAATCCAGCCTCATAAAACCAAGCTTCCATGTCGGCATTTTCGCCCGTCGTAAACAATGCCTTGGTGTAATCATAGGCATTGAACAATCGCGCCACCCATCTTGATGAAAAACTTACATGATCTGATCCTGTCCCCAAAGTAGTGAACGAACTATAATCACTCGCTGACTCTAAAATCTGAGCAAGTAATTGCGTCTTTACTGCATTGCCATGTGTTGTTGAATCTTCTACAATATACTTGAATGCAGCCGCTAATAAATCACCTCCTTCATTCGGATCAAGTGTCCTTACATCAACCGTCACTAAATAGCTGGTTGGATCGGCTATAAATGTAGCCGCTTGAAAATCTACAACATCATAAGCCCCTGGGCTATCTGTAAATCTATCTCCAGTAGTTTTATAGAATGTTCTGGCTTGCCAAGTAGTTAATTCAGCATCGCTAAATGTTACGCCACTCATATTACACCCAAAGTTTAATTGATCTAATCACTAAGTCCGCAGGTGATGACCTTCTTATTTTTAGAAAATTCCATGATCCTGTTTCAATAGTTCCCGTATGTGTGCCCGGTGTTGATAAAACACCGCTGTTCGAATCTAAACCGTATAATATAACCCCTCCAGATGTTACACTATCTATTATGAGCTCATAGTTATATGTAGTACTTACAACAATGTCAACCTCCCCTACCCCATCACCATAATTCACGATATCAAAATCATCGGAAGACTTAAACCTCATACCACCAGCAACTTCATCTATTAATGTATTAACCCCGTCCTGCGTTCCAATTAACGTAGCCCAACCATCTGGCATCGTACCAACCGCCCACGCCTGACTCGTTAAGAAGTCATAATTTATTGAGTAGGTTATTGATGGGAATGTGAACCCAGTAGAATCGTAAACTATATAATTTACTTTTACAACGACTTCCCCTGTTCCTGTTATTGGATCACCTGTTAGTGCGCTTATACTTAACGCTGCATTCGCTTCAGGTGTACCGCTTAGAACGAATGGATACCACCCGGATGTCGTTTCAGCTAAACAATCACACGTACCAATTACAGTACTCCCTGATATTAATTGAAGTGTGGTATTGGTTGCATACGCTACTTTATAATTTAGATACACCCATGCGCTAATTGGTGTATCTAATATTCCCGCCACGGGTGCTGTTTTTATAACTTGGGGCGTTGTATTAATCGCCAATATTTCAGAGGAAATAATAACATCACTTTCCAACCCTTGAACCACACCAGCCCCACCACCTTGATTAGTTTGAATTATTGTACCGGATGGATTCCGTGTAAACCTTAAATAATACACACCTGATTTGTCAATCATACTTTCCAGTTCAGTAACCCCTGAAAATGAGGGTGTGTTGTCATCATGCGTAATTTCTAACAGCCCCGCCGGATTGGTATTTGAAAGTCCTGTAATTGTATATGATCTGTCAGCCGTCAGTGTAATAGTCTTACCCTGAACTGTTGCAAAGTCTATTTCAGGTTCTGTTTCAGTATGCGATCCTGT
>QMPN01000481.1 GCA_003648575.1 Bacteroidota bacterium | reverse complement strand
TGGGGGAGCCTCTTATACAAAGGCCACCGACAACGGACCCCTGAAAGGAGGTAAACTTAATCAGTTTGAGGGTGGCATTCAGGTGCCTTTTATGATGAAATGGCCGGCCAGAATTCCTGCAGGCATCAGGTATGAATACCCGGTTTCTTCGGCTGATATTTTTGTAACCTCCTTCATTAATGCCGGGGGCACACTACCTCAGGATCGCGAATACGATGGAGTGAATCTGATCCCTTTTGTGCTGGGCGAAAACAAAGGTCTACCGCATGAGCATCTATTCTGGCGTGCCGATCATATCTGGGCAGTGAGGGATGGGGATTATAAGCTCATTTTAAGCACCCGTGACGGTTGGGCCGAATTGTATGATCTCAGTACCGATAAATCGGAATCCTACAACCTGAAGGAGCAAATGCCAGATCTTTACGAGAAACTCTACCTCTTACACCAGCAGTGGCAGGAGGATAATCTTCCTGAGAAACCCATGTGGCCACGCATCATGGACAAGAAGTTTATAATCGATGGGAAAGAATACCTGTTTCCCGCCTAAAACATTAAAAAATGAAGAAGCTTATAATAATAGCAGCCATAGTAATGGTGCCAATGTTTGCAGGGGCCCAGCAACCTAAAATGCACCTTAAATTCTTCGGCGGATGGAATGCAAAAGCTCTGGTATACCGTGCCGAGGGAGCAGGTTCAGAGTATTTACATGGATGGCAGGCAGGGGGAGGCTTCAGGGTTATGAAGCGAAAGGCTTTTTTGGAAGCAGATATCACATTTGTAAATTCTGGTATCACCTATCAGCTTGGCGAGGAATTTGACATAGACGAACCACTGGAAATCAGGATCAGATCCCTTCAACTTCCGCTGAATGTGGGATATGTTCCGGTGAAAAAGACACTTTTTAAATGGTTTGTATACGGCGGACTTGTAAATGAATTTAGCCTGATGGGGGAATACACTTTTGAAGGCGAAACTGAAAAGTTCGCTCCAAGCGAACTTAGAATTCATACCTATAACCTGGGGGCACGATTTGGCACCCAGTTTGACTTCGGAATAATCAATGTGGATATGAGCTATACCATTGGGATTACCAATTCCTTACAAAGCAGGATGCGCACCAACAGCCATGGCGCAATGATATCGCTGGGACTGGCATTATAACACAGACCCTTCCGGCAAGCAGGGTATGCTGATTTGACTCATATTCAATAAGGTCTTATCTTGCATTTTGCCAACGACTATTCTTTAATGCCAAATAATCCCAAAAAGCTATCCAAATTCTGGCAAGATCTAAAGCGCAGAAATGTAGTACGTGTCATTACTGTCTATGCTGCTGCTGCGTTTGTGATCCTTGAACTAACCGACATCGTTGCACCCTCCCTGGGCTTACCCGACTGGACCCTGAATTTCATTATTATCCTTCTATGTGTGGGATTTATCATCGCTGTTATACTCTCCTGGATTTACGACGTACACCCTGAAGGGGGTATAGTAAAGACTGAACCTGCTGAAAAGGTAAAGGCTGAGGATATGCCTAAATCATCCAACAGCTGGAGGATTGCCAGCTATATCAGTTTTGTGGTAATTGTAGCTTTGATACTGATCAACATTTTTGGCAATCGTGACAGGATCAATATCGATGAATCCCTTGCTAAATCCATCGCAGTTCTGCCATTTCATAATTTAAGCGGGGATGATGAACAGGATCACATTTGTTTAGGACTGACCGGTGAGATCATAAGTCATTTGTTTAAGGTAAGATCATTTGATGAAGTCCGTTCACTGACCTCTGTTCTTAACTATATGGAACCAGATAGAAACATTCCAGGGATCGCAGAGGAACTCGGGGTGAATTATATTCTTGAGGGATCTTTTAAGAGGATTGGTGATGAAATGCGGGTAACTGCGCAGCTTATCGAAGCTAATAGCGATAACCACATATGGTTGAGAGATTATGACCTGCCTTATAAAGAAGTTATTGGCATTCCGGCTGAAATTGCGCTTCAGATCGCGGATCATTTGAAAGCTTTTTTAAGCGTATCAGAAAAAGAGAATATTCAGAAGATTACAACTACCAATCAGGAAGCATATGAACTTTATCAAGAGGGATTATATCTTACGAATACTCGAAGGTTTGAAGCAAATTCGCAAGTGTTTGATTTAGCTAAGGAGGCCATCAAACTGGATCCTGATTATGCAGACGCATATGCCCTGGCCGGAACAATGACTTTATGGGGTGGCATTTATACTGGTGATAGAAATATACAAGATGCAGCCATGGATGCATTACTTTATTTTGAAAAAACCCTGGAATTAGATCAAGATAATGCATCAGCACATTTGGCTATGGGGTACGTTAATGAATATGCCAGATGGGACTATGTTAGAGCTGAAAAGGAATTTCTGAAGGCCATTGACCTGGAGCCAAATAATTCTGAAGTATACCATGGGTCTGCTGAGTTCTTTTTAAAGAGGGATCAATTGGACTATGTATTAAAACATAAAGATAAAGTACAGGATTATAGTAATTCATTCTTTGCAGTTGTAAGCAGCAAAATCTTATCCGACAATAAGATAGAGGCATATAAGTTATTAGCCCAAGCCTCCAATGATAAAATGGCACAACCTTTCATTGGGACAGCATATATATGGATGAAGGAATATGATTCTGCAAAATTTTACCTGGAATCTGCGCTTCAGTCAGAGCACTATGAGATGCCTATTCCGAGATTCCAGGCAGAGCTGGCCTTCGTATATGAAAAAACAAACAATCATCTGAAAGCCCGAACAATCGTCAATCAATTAATCGCCAAAAGCGATACTACATCAGCAGGAAGTCCTGCATATTTTACTGGCTGGTATTATAGCGCAATGGGAGAGGTGGATTCTGCCTTTTACTGGCTTGAAAAAGCTTATAATAATCATAGCCCTGAATTGCCCTGGCTGAAAGTAGATCCAGCATTTAATAACCTTAAAGATGATGACCACTACCGGGACCTCTATGAACGCACCGGGCACCAAGCCTATGATGATTATATGGCAAGTAAGAGCAAATAGCAGATGTGATATAAAATTCTATGAGCCAACCCTCAAATAAG
>QMPN01000480.1 GCA_003648575.1 Bacteroidota bacterium | reverse complement strand
GTATTATACCTTGACAGAGATAGGCATCAAAGTATTGGAAGACCTGAATGTCAACTGGCAGGACCTGGTCAAGGCAGTAAACAAGATCACATTAAAAAAAGCAAGTTAGAAACCACAGGAAATCAAAATAAGATGAAAAAAACACTCACAATAAACATTAGCGGTATCATATTCCACATTGATGAGGATGCTTTCGATAAGCTGAATGCTTACCTTGATACCTTAAAAAGTCATTTTTATAACACGCAGGGTAAGGATGAGATCATTTCAGATATAGAAGGAAGGATCGCAGAATTGTTGCAGGAAAGAATTACAGACGCGAAGCAGGTCATTAGCATTGATGATGTGGAAGAAGTAATTTCCCTGATGGGGGATCCTGTTCAATTTGATTCGGAAGCTGAAGGAGAAGAAGAAGCACCTCCCGTCGCCGGGGATGATGTACGTGGACCGAAAAGGCTGTACAGGGATCCTGATCATAAGGTAGTTGGAGGTGTAGCTTCAGGCCTGGCTGCATACCTTAACATAGATGTGCTATGGGTCAGGTTGGCATTTGCCATATTCACCATTATCTGGCTGTCAGGTGCCATGGTTTACTTAATCCTGTGGATAGCCATGCCGGAAGCCAGTTCAAGGGCTGAAAAGCTGCAAATGAAAGGCGAAAAGGTCAATATCTCCAATATTGAGAAATCGATAACTGAAGAGGTGTCCCACCTCAAGGATAAGATCTCTGACCTGACAAAGCAGGCAAAGAAGACGGTTGAAAAAAAAAATAGTCGTGACGAAAATATTTTCGAGCAAATACTAGGTGTTTTTCTAAGCATACTGAAAGTTTTCCTGAAGATCATTGTTATTATCGTTGGCATCGCATTATTACTCGCCGGCATAGGCCTGGTACTGGCGTTCCTCTTTGCCATATTTGGATGGGGAGGGCCGATTATCCTTGATAATAACGAGGCCATCCTCATGCCACTCACTGACTTCTTTTCACTACTACCCATGTCTCCAGGAGGGGCAGCCATACTTAAAATGGGCCTCATCCTCTTCCTTGGAATACCACTGTTAATGCTGATCTACAATGCTTTCAGAATGATCTTTGGCCTTGAACGGGTCCGCTATATCGGCATCACAGCACTGAATTTATGGATCATTGGCCTTATCATTACATTGTTCTTTGCTTTCAGGGTGGCCAGGGATTTCAGGCAGCCGGCAACTGTGAGTAAAGCATTGGAAATTAATCAACCTCTTAACGACACCATATATCTTACTGTTAATGAAGATTTCCTCGATGAACTTCATTATAACTCATACGATTATATTCAAGGTGACGATATTCACATCGTGGTAACTGAAGAGGGCTTGTACTATGAACAGATCGAAGTAGACATTTATAAAAGCAAAACTGCAGATTATGCCCTGAACCGGATAACAACTGCCAGGGGCCGGTCGATAAGGGCTGCCCGAGAAAAGGCTGAATCAATCACATGGAATTTTGGGCAAAATGAAAACATGATTGTTCTGGATCCATATTTTCCCATTGGTGAACCCGGAGGCTGGCAGGCACAGCATATCTGGTTAAAGCTTGAGGTTCCTGTTGGAAAATATGTCAGCCTGGATGAAAGCATGGAAGATATCCTGCGCTGGGGCAGATACAGCCCATATAAACTTGCAGGCAACACCTGGATAATGACAGAAAACGGTCTCAGAGATACTGATGAGGAAAGCTTTATCAGCCCAACAATTTACCGGGCAAAGCAGAGTTCATCAAGTGGTATGATCAGACCCATTGTGATGCGGATCGTTGGATTGGTGTGGTAAGAAACCTCGACGATTTTAAATTAGGGTTGCCAACCTTATTAGGGTTGGCAACCCTTTTTTGGTTTTCAACCTTTTTGCTTTAAATTTGTTACTGATATAGCAACAATAATATCATGCCAGCAGAGAAAACCAAAATACAGGGGATAAGCCTGACGAAAGAAGAGATCCTAAACGACTACAGGATAGCCAATGAGAGCAGGCAGGCCAGCATCCTGGGCCGCCGTGAAGTGCTTTCAGGGAAGGCCAAATTCGGCATATTCGGGGACGGCAAGGAAGTGCCCCAGCTTGCAATGGCCAGGGCCTTTAAAGACGGCGACTGGCGATCAGGGTATTACCGCGACCAGACATTCATGCTGGCAACAGGCATGATGAGCCTGGAGGAGCTCTTCTCACAGTTGTATGGCGATACTGACGAGGCAGCCAACCCCGGCACAGGCGGACGAATGATGAACAATCATTTTGCTACGCAATGCCTGGATGAGCATGGTGAATGGCTTGACCTTACCAAACGAAAGAATTCCTCGGCCGACATCTCCCCCACTGCCGGGCAAATGCCACGCCTGCTGGGATTGGCAATGGCATCGAAGCATTTCAGGCTAAACAAAGAGCTTAAGGAATTCGGTAAATTCTCTGATAAGGGTAATGAGGTTGCCTTTGGCACCATAGGAGATGCAAGCACCTCAGAAGGAGTATTCTGGGAAACCATTAATGCGGCCGGTGTTATGCAGATACCCATGGCGATATCAATCTGGGATGATGGCTGGGGGATATCTGTTCCAAAGGAATTCCAAACCATTAAAGGCAGCATTTCAGAAGCGCTCAGGGGTTTTGAAAAGTCTAAAGACAGCAATGGATACCGCATATACAAAGTTAAAGGCTGGGATTACCCTGCACTCTGCCAAATATATGATGAAGGTATTGCCCTGTGCCGTAAGGAGCACGTTCCTGCCATATTCCATGTTGAAGAGCTGACACAACCACAGGGGCATTCCACATCCGGCTCCCATGAAAGGTACAAAAGCGAAGAACGACTCAAATGGGAAGCAGATCATGATTGCATAAGCAAGATGCGTGCATGGATACTAAAAGAGAAATATGCGAATACAGAAACCCTCGACAATATTGAGAAAGAAGCGGCAAAGAGAGCAAGGGATGCAAAAAAGGCAGCCTGGGCCAGGTTTCAAAAACCATTAACAGATAAGCGGGATGATTTCCTGCGTATGGTCGATATCACCACATGTAACTGTGCTATGACCAGCCGTATCGATGCCATCAAGGAAGAG
>QMPN01000479.1 GCA_003648575.1 Bacteroidota bacterium | reverse complement strand
GCACCTTGTTCGATCTGACCTGTAAATTCAGGAATGTTTACTGTTTTGAGTACACCATCAGTAAGATATTCGATGGTAGCATTCCAGTGCAGTAATCCGTCACCTGTATTCAGAATACCTGTATTTGTTGTATAATACTCATCAGGGTTCAGTACTTCTTCGTGGAAGGTAGGTGAAACGATCATGGTAGGTGCAGCAAGAATAAAATCTTGTTGAACTGATCCCGCGGGCAGAATATTTACCATTTCAATTGTTACATTGTAACCTGCTTTCCAGGCATAAGCCTCTACCATACCACCGGGAACAGTTGGTAAAGAATACCATCCTGTAGGATCAGTAGTAGTAAGGAGTCCTTCTGCTTCAACACCAACAGAGGCGCCATAAATAGAAAGGCCGCCACCGTTAAATACATAACCCCACATTTCGCCCGGAGGCAGTACGAGGTTAATAACAACGTTGTCGATGCCAAGACCCCATGCAGTACCGGTGTTACATGAATACCACCATTCAACATATACATCTGATGCATCAGCAAAAGTAGTTGGGTCCAGAACAAAAGTGTTATGAACACCTGTTGATGGATCATCAGAAGTGACGTTTACGAGTGTTAATTCAAGATTTGCGAGAGCAGTTCCACCGGAATATACCCTACATTGGAAATCACCGTTACCAGCAAAATCCTGAAAGTTCCTGTCGAAATCGAGAGTAACATCAGGACCGGCTGCAGCTGACATGTCCATTGATGGGGTAAACAACCCAACATCAAAAACCTGTCCGCCAGGTGTATACCCGTTGCAAGCGGCAAAATTACCATCCGAATTTAACGGCTGATAACCACCCGGTGCAGGGATACCTGGTACCCATCCCCATAATCCAGTACCGCTGTACTGTAATTGAGGCCAGGTCGCAGGAAGCTGCGTGTCAAATGTCTCATCGATCAGAATTGCTTTTACTGCACGGTTTTGTGCAGGAACTGATAGGTCAAAATCCCCATCAGAATAAACGACCACACTTTGGTCGTGAGCAATTAACTGCTCCATGGACATTTTTGCATCTGTTTGACCAAATGCAAAAACGATTGATGACGCGAAAAGCATCACCAACCATACTAGCTTAGTAGCATTTTTCATAACTTGGAGTTTTAAAGTTAATAAACTGAAAATATTTAGATTAGTTCTAATTTATATTTTAAAAATACAAACGTATTGATAAAACGCAAAAATAAAAATTTATTGATGTTATTTAACACAAATTTCACATATTCTAAAAAAAAAGTCGGACACAAGATGTAACTAATTGAATATATTGACATTATGATATTTTTCCTAGGCTTCGATACGCAAATTGAAATAAAATGTTTCAACATATAAACAATTAATTGCTAAAAAAATAATGCCCCTTCGACTAATTCGTTTCGTACTGGATTGATTTGCAATGCTTTGTGTTCATAATAATGTCGTTTACCTCCTTTTTTTAATTTGTAAAAAGATTGAATGTGAAAATATCCTTAGATTCAGCGCTTAAAGCACTGATTTCTTGCATGTTAAATATGCTGTTCGAATGTATTGTATTGGAATAAAAATCCCGGTCCGCAGGGATTGCAGCCAGGGAGGGTGTTACTGTAGTAGAATGATCAGGATGCGTTGGGTGCATCCCGGCAGGAAGATTAATCTGGTAATTGTTGTCCATAAGTTGTAAAACAGTGCAAATAATCTAACTTAATTCTTTATGAACGGTCATACAAAAAAAGAACCAGTATAAAGCTATCGGCTTTATCAATTTCAGGTTTAATTATTTATAAACCAGTTCATTAAGCAAGTAAGCAATTGTCGTTTCCAGTACGTAAAAATTGCGAAACTTGACTCTAAGACAATATGCGCGAAGAAATGGTTGCATGAAGTAAAAATTTTTTGCAAAATTTTTCCAGGGACAGGGAACAGGAGACCCTTTGAATAACCGCTACGCGGTAAAATATGCCCCGGTGGTTAATTTCTGGCTACAAGTAAAGAACTGCTACGCAGTTCGATGTCATACTTCACGGTTCAATGGTTAAAACAACAATAGAACAGTGAAACAGTGGAACAATAGAACAGTGGAACAGTGGAACAGTGGAACAGTGAAACAGTGAAACAGTGAAACAGTGAAACAGTGAAACAGTGAATAAAAAAAGACCGGCAGAAAACCACCGGCCTTTCAATTTTATACAAAGATCGATTATTCGATCACAAGTTTCTGTGTTGTGTAGCCATCAGCAGTTTCGATACGGATGAAATATACACCTGATTCGATACCGTCGATATTTACATTGGCTGTTGTGTTGCCAACAAGAACTTCACTTACTACCTGTCCAATATGATTGTAAATACTCAGCCTGTCAATATTAATATTAGACTGTACATTTACTACATTCCTGGCAGGATTAGGATATACCAGCATTTCGATGCGTGAGCCTTCGCCTTCGCCAATGCCTGTACCATCAACTACTGTCAGTGTAACAGGAAGTTCAAGGTATTGGTTTTCAGGAGCATTGGTGATAAATACGAACTTCGCATTATAGGTTCCCAATATAAGGTCGGATGCGTCATAAGTTACAGTCAAATCATCGAAGTCACCAGCAACAACTGTTCCTCCGTCAGGATCAACTGAGAGCCATCCTTCGATAGGATCTCCCTGGAGAACACCCTGGATGTTCCAGTTCTGGTCGATACCGGGAGCAAGGTGTCCCCAGCCCGGGCCTGTGCTAATCCAGTCACCATTATAAACGGCAGGACCAGCATCAGTTCCGATAGCGTGAGTTGTGGAAGTAGTCTGGTTGGTATAACATGCAACCCAGAGATCTTCACCTGTAACGGGGATAGGAGTATCCAGTGTGATGGTATTCCAATCGAGCATCAGTGGAGCAAACGCTTTTTCAGCGAGCAATGCACCTGGCAGGTAATCCTGGTTCATACCATATACTTTTACGGCCATGTCATCAGCAGGGTCGGGGTCGTTTACAAAAACCCTCACCTGATAAAGTTCCATACCCGCATATTGGTTCACCATAGCAGCAGGGAATTTGGCAGCAGCTTCCCATGCATTAGGACCGGTCAGACCAACAG
>QMPN01000478.1 GCA_003648575.1 Bacteroidota bacterium | reverse complement strand
TTTGAAGTCGCGGAGGATGAGGTCGTCAACGGAAAGTTCAAACACGGTGTAGATGGCTCCATCGGGTTTATCGATATAGATGAATCCGCTGATCTGGTTACTGTCGAGGTAGATCACCATACGGTTCGATATGGCTTTTTGTATGCCGATAAGGTCTTTATTCTCTTCACGGAGGTAGTAGAGGGTTTCCGCATTCCCGGTCACCCGGATGCGGTTGATCTTATTTCCCTTGAAGTACGCTATCATGGTCCGCCCTTTTATCTGGTTATAGCTGGCAGTGTCATCTTTAGAGATGATAAAGCATGAGTTGTAAAGCACCATGGTATCGATCTGGTTGTCGGCAATCACGATCTTGACAGAGTCGGAGGTGAGCTGGTTCTCTTCCGACCACAGCACCGGCTCATTGTACATGATGATGGTAGAATCGAGGAAATGATATACCAGGCTGTCGCACATGCCCTGCAGGTCCTTGCGGTAAAACTTTACCTTATAGTAGGCTTTCATCAGGCTGGCACTGCCCTTGCTGTCGGTGATCATCCACATGGTGTCGGCATGCACAAAGAGAGAGTCCTGCTTGTCGGGCATCACCGCCAGGGCGCTATCGGTAACATAAGCGTAGTGCAATTCATCATCGTACTCAGCATAATGGCCATGCACATAAATATTCTGTACGGTATCGTAGAGGGTCACATTATTCTCTGCCACGCCGTATCGTGGATTACGGCGGTAGAAGACCGTATCGCCCATCAGGATCTGCTCATTATGCTGCACCCAAACATTCAGCTTGAGACGTGACACATCCATGTCGGTATTGTACCAGCCATCTTCGCAGTAAATGCTATCCTTTTCCCCCACGATGGTGGATGGCCCGAAGAACCATGCTGTTTTGCTGGCGGTATTGTATTTGAGGGTATCGGAATTCATTACATAATCGGGGTTGGTCAACACCACGCTGTCGCGGAAATAGGCCTCTTTAAAGTCAGTATAGTAGTGCCCGATGCGACTGGTGAGGATGTTGGAATCACTCACGATCACGGCACCTGTGTAGTAATATGCAATATCCGTATTTCTGTCGTAGGTCAGGTGATCTGTAGTCAGTGTTGCCCTGTTGTCGACCAGCTTCACGTTGCCGTAAAGGTCGGCGATGCGGGAAGCGCCATGATAATTCAATGAGTCGCTGAATATCTCCAGTGTATCGCTAACCAATATATGCACCTTGCTGAAGGCCTGGAAATTGTTTGCCTTGCGGTTGAGCCAGGCGCTGTCGCAGTAAAAATATGTGCTGTCGTGCAGCATCACCACATCTCCTATCAGGCGCTGTATGTTTTTGTTGAAGTGGTCATCCATCAGGAGCTCATCGGAGCGGATGAGCTTTACTTTGGTGGTTTTTTGGGCTATGATCTTCCCTCCTCCGATGACACATAGCAGTATCAAAATGATCAGGGATGTGAGGAGGCGTTTCATTGTGTTGGTAAAGATAGGGAAAATCAGTGTTGGGTGTTGAGTTGATCATGCCTGAATAGCGTTGACCGTTTTTATAAAACTTATTGACGTTTTTTGAACAATAGGGAGCAAAAGCATACATAAGTCGACACGAAAGTGCCCGCATGCGGAAACAGACGGACCGGACAATATCCACCTAAGACAGGAATCATTGAAGTCATTACTGATCATTCCGGCACTTGTATCTGGCTTGCACCTGCGGTACCCTGGATGTTAATTCTTGGTCTTGATTGTATTTTTCTCAATATTCTCTTGCTCACTTTCTGGCAAAATCTTTTGAAATCCTTATCCGGAGTATCTACCTGGTTTAATGTGCTGGCTAAAAACAACCAACCTTCATTTTGTTCTGCTTCTTCTAAATTCGACAGAAAGCCTTCAAGGGAAAAATATATATCATCAGCTATTGTGTGAGCATAATCACGATGCCAGCTGCGTTTACCTGACAACACTTCCGGCTCCCATATGGAGAACCCGACAATGATTAAAATAAATAGAATTAGAAACCCAATAATAAACCCTATCAGCAATGTTTCATGCTGTGGAAAGGAGTATGCCATAGGAACCAATGCAGCTTCAACAATCAAAAGTATTAATACGAGAAAACTGATTGGTGTCTTTATCACCTCAATGATACTTTTGCGTGTTTCAGTTGCCATTTTGATAGATATTAGGAATTGTCTGATTCATGTTACTTATCAATCCAATAAGGGATTTTAACTGTTTATCATCCAAAAGGAAGTTGGTTCCTATTTTAACCCTGAATATTAACATCTCTCTTAAAATGTGATCCTTCAGCAGAACCTCATAACGGATATGATTTGCGAACTTCACATCATACTTGATATCCACTGCCCAGGCGTTCCATTCTTTCTTGAAATATGGCAATGATTGGATAGTTCCCCATCCATACAATCCTCTAAACTTTGGGTCTCCTCCCATCCAGAAAAACACTATGTCGCCTGGATTCATTTTTGTCCTGTATCGTGTGGCATACCATGCATCGGCACTTTGTGGGCTAAGCTTAACCGACAAATCAAATCGGTCAGGCATTGATTGGAAAATATATGCTCTCATATAATTATTATTAAATGATTTCACTTTATAAATGTCGTTTACTTCTTAAACTTCCGCCAGATCCTCTTCCATGTACTCGCTACGGCATATACGGCTGATTGCAGCACAATACGATCATATTCAGCTAAATCCGCATCAGTAAAAAAGCCTTTGAACAAGGGTTGCTTTGTACTATTGTACGGGTACTTATCAACAGGAAACATATTGCATGAAAAAGCAAATGATGCTCTGCTCCAGTAAATACCCGTTTCCCAGATATCATCCTTGGTATTTGGCCAGCCTAAGTGTTGATCAAATGCCAGGTTAAATTTTGCATCCAGCGTTTTAGCTTTATCAATAACCTGCTGGGAAGAATCCTGGCAGACCAATAACTTCTTCTTATCGAAGTAAGTACCGATCTCTTTTTCCCAGTGCTTTTCCCAGCCTTCATGGATACATTTTGGTTTGAATGCTGCTAGCTTTCTCTTATCCGAATGGCAGGGCATAAAACTATCGGCAATGTAATGCGATAGCATGAAAAAGATAGTAGAGACTT
>QMPN01000477.1 GCA_003648575.1 Bacteroidota bacterium | reverse complement strand
TATACTCTTCTGCCCCCGGAACAAAACGGTTTTGGTCTGTATCCTCGATACGCAGGATCATCTTCCCTTTATTGTGCTTTGCAAAAAGGTAGTTATACAGTGCTGTTCTTACGCCTCCGATATGTAAGGGGCCGGTGGGACTGGGTGCAAACCGGACGCGGATGTTCTTATTCTCCATAATTGTTTTATAATCTGGGCAAAGATAGTTTGTTTCTGTGAGCAGCAGGTAGTTTCTACAAAGCTGTACTAATGTGATGGGGGTCCTTCCTCGCCTTGCTCGTCAGGATGACAATTTTTACTTACTGGCCTTGTAGTACCTTTTACCCGGCATTGTCACAGAGTTTATTAAGACTAATGAAGGTTTGTTCTTCGGGTGCAGGGTTCAAGGTACAAGGTGCAGGAGTGCTTTAAATAAATGCGTAGCATTTACCTCCCCGGTCGCAGTCTGATCGATACAGTTCAATTGAAATACCTTAAGCTGATTGAAGACCTTGACCGGGGGTGCCCTTTCAGAGTACTTCGCTCAATCTTATACATCGCACAATCGAGCAATTTTATTGGGTGCCCTTTCTTTGGTTTCCCCCATCCCATTCTCCCAAGGCCAATTGCTTAAATCTTCACAAACCTCCTGGTAAACGTATTGTCCCTATCTCTGACCCTGAGAAGGAAAGAGCCTTTTGGAAGCTCCGAGGTATTCACCTTAATGCTTGCGCCTGTATTTTCCGTTTCCATCATGACGCGTCCTGTCATATCATGGATGCTGATATGTACTTTCCGGTCGACCGTATTCGTCATGAAGATATTCATATAATCTTGTACCGGGTTTGGGCCAAAAGTAAAATATACCGGGTTTTCGGTTTCTTCAATCCCGACAGAGATAGAGCCGGTCTTGTTCAGCACCCAGTTTGCGGGATCGATCATAATGCCCCCAACTTCACCTTCGATCGGAATGGTGAACTGATTGAAATTGGCATCTTGATAAAGCTGAATGATCGTGTCAACCTCAGATGTCACTATCCTGTACTCCATTAACATTTTAAATACCGGCGTAACAGAAGGATAGGAAGCAGTCTGTGTAATATTCATATTCAATCCTTCTTCGGTCTGGTTCCATACGACACTATAGGTTGGATATCCCTCTCCATAATACCATTGGTTAAAGAAATCGGTGAAATCCATCCCGCTCAGGTCTTCGACTACGCCTTTAAAGTCATCGCCTGTAGCTGTACTATCAGTAAACCGATGCTGGAATTCATCCATAATATCGAAGAAGAGGTCATCATCCTGCAATTCAAAGCGGATCATGTGTATGATGGCAGCACCTTTATCATAGGAAAGCCTTCCGTTGAAGATCCTCCAGATATTATCCAGCTCCCCGGCCGGGACATATACACTGCCACCGGGCTGCGTAAGTACGCTGTTATGTGTTGAGTTCATCCAGCTGCTGGCTGATGACTGGCTCACCAGGTATTCCCTGGCAAGATATTCACCGTAGGAAGCAAAACCCTCGTTGATCCAGATGTCAGACCAGGTAGCACATGTAACATTGTCGCCAAACCACATATGGCCCAGCTCATGTGATACCAGGTCATAACCAAACCCACCTATTGTGGTCATGGTCTGGTGCTCCATCCCTCCGCCCAGCGTTGTGAGGCAATGGCCATATTTCTCTTCGGAGAAAGGATACAGTATATACAGATCGGAGAAAAGTTCAATAAAATCAATGGTTTCGGCAATATCATCTTCGTAATAATCAATAATCCCGGGATGGTCATAAAGGAAATTCTGTATCAAAAGGGAATCGTTACCCATTTCATCCGGATGGGCATAGATGTTATATTCCAGATAATCAGCTACAGCAAAGGATATGAGGTAATAGTCGATTGGGTATTTAGATTTCCATTCGTATCTGAGCTTATTATTCGGCATTGGTGTAACCGCTGTAAGCAATCCCTGCGAACCTGCCATGTATTCTTCACCGGTTGTCAGAAAAACCCAGCAGGAGTCTGCTTTATCCGGCAGCACCTGTTTTACGGGAAACCAGTCGCGCGCAGCATAAGGCTCTGAAAGGGTCCAGGTGGCACTTTGGCCCCAGGTGTTGGAATATCCGTTGGAAACGCCGGAGAAGAAACCACCGCTTGGCGGGGTTCCATGGTAATACACCTGCACAATGAAATTATCCCCCTGGTTCAGTGTTGAGGGTAATTGCATGTAAATATGATTGTTGCTATGCGTTGGTGTAACCTGCACACCATCCACAAAAGCAGAATCCACTATCATCACATCAAGATACTCCAATACAAGGGTGTCCATGGTTGCAGAAACCACTTCGGCATGAATGCTGACGTTTCCGGCAATATTAACATTGTCGGGATTAACTTCTATGTCGAGGAAATAAAACTTTACATCATACTCCCATAACAGTTCGTCCTGGAAGTAAAACACAGCATCCGCCCCTTTGAGGTGATGCCCTTTGGCATGGCTGCATCCGCGATGGCCATCTTCAGGTTCGTTCCACTGTCCGAACACAATGGCGGCCATAAAGATAAAAGTAAATAACAGGGTCAGTTTTTTCATTATTTTGTTTTTGTAATTAAGTACTCGATAACTTGGTTTATTACTTAACATATCAACCTGTATTTTGTTTAATTAGTATGTTATTGCATAATTTCTATACAGTTTTAACCATTCAGATATCAGAAAGCGACGAAATCGGAATCGAATATTTACCTTTGTATACTATTTTGAAATAATTGCTTTCGTACATTCGTTCGCATTTGAAAGAGTAAGCAACAAAATGCAGGATAATTATAACATACTGCTTGGTAAATTACACCGCTTCATTCGCAAGTATTACCTGAACCAGGTATTTCGCGGAGGAATCTGGTTCATTGCTGCATTTACATTGTTTTTCCTTCTTGTCAATGCCTTCGAATATTACACCTGGAGCAGCCCCTGGGTACGCACCGTACTGTTCTATACTTACCTGGCTTTAAACCTGTTCATTCTTATAAGGCTTATTATTATCCCGCTGATGAAGCTTTTCAGGATCGGTAAAACAATGAAGGAGGAAGAGGCGGCCTCAATTATCGGGGCATATTTTCCTGAGGTGAAAGACAAGCT
>QMPN01000476.1 GCA_003648575.1 Bacteroidota bacterium | reverse complement strand
CCCAGTGTTTATGCAACACAACAGGGTGGTGGTTATGGAGATGGCCGTATTAACATTCGTGGTTTTAACCAGCGTAATGTTGCTGTACTCATCAACGGTATCCCTGTGAACGACATGGAGAACGGTTGGGTATACTGGTCAAACTGGGCCGGACTTGGCGATGCGACAAGCATGATGCAGGTACAGCGTGGTCTTGGTGCTTCAAAACTGGCCATCAACTCAGTCGGTGGTACCATGAACATCATCACCAAAACAACAGAAGCCAAAAAAGGAGGTTCATTGAAATATGAAGTTTCCGATTTTGGCCGTCAAAAAATGACACTCAGCCTTTCAACAGGAAAAATGAAAACTGGAACAGCTGTCTTTTTTGTTGGTTCACGTACCTGGGGCAAAGGATATGTAGATGCAACTGTCACAGATGCATGGAGCTACTATCTTTCAGTTAGCCAGGATATTGGCAAGAAACACAAACTTGTATTTACTGCTATTGGTGCTCCCCAGAAACATGGCCAGCGCTCTTCATGGCTCTCTAAAGAGAAAATGGATCTGTATGGTGCAAAATACAACTCAGATTGGGGTTACAGAGATGGCGAACAGCTGAACCAACGTAAAAACTATTATCACAAGCCTCAGTTTGCTGCGAACTGGTATTATGACATCAACGAGAAATTATTCCTCGCTACATCTGCCTACATTTCAACAGGGAATGGTGGTGGAACAGGTCCTCTTGGTAAATATGCCCCTTACACTCCAATGGGACAGATCAATTGGGATGCTGCAGTAGACTGGAACTCAGACAACATGGGTATCAACGACACAGTTGTTAATGCTGCAGGAGATACACTGAGTGAAAGTCAGACTATCCTGCGTAACTCAGTGAACAACCACTTCTGGTATGGTGTTCTGTCAACCTTAAAAATCGACCTTAGTGATCGCTTCGACCTCATGGTAGGTATCGATGGCCGTTCTTATAAAGGTGAACATTACAGAGAAGTACGTGACCTTATGGGTGGTGGCTTCTACTATGAAAAATACAAATATGCAGTTGACGGCGTTTCCGGCAGAAACCAGATCATGGGCGTTGGTGACAAGGTCGCCTACGATAACGATGGTCTCGTTAAATATGGTGGTGCATTTGCTCAATTAGAATATGCATATGGTAGCTTTGCAGCATTTGTTGCAGGTACCCTTTCAAATACCTGGTATCAAAGGATTGACCGTTATAACTACGTAAACGAAGCTGACCAGAAAAGTGATGTCGTAACCCAGATTGGTTATAACTTCAAAATAGGTGCTAACTATAATATCAATGAGAAGCATAATGTCTTTGCGAACATTGGATACTACTCCAAAGCACCTGACTTCAACTTCTTATGGCCCAACTACACCAATAAACTGAGTACCACTGACCTTCAAAATGAGACGATCCTTGGTTTCGAACTCGGATATGGTTTTATCAGCAAATTCTTCCACGCCAACATCAATGGTTATTACACAAAATGGCAAGACAAATCATTACTTACAAGGTCATTCAGCCAGGGTGGAGAAGACACACGTTCATTCATCTCCGGACTTGATGCTACCCATATGGGTATTGAACTTGAAGCCATGGCTCACGTAACTGATGTATTCGATATCGGACTCCTCGCTTCTATAGGTGACTGGCAATGGGACAATGATGTACAAGCCATCGTTACTGATGATCAGACTTTTGAACAAGACACCACTAATGTTTATTCAAAAGGACTAAAAGTTGGTGATGCTCCTCAGACGCAGCTTGGTCTTAAACTGCAATACAACCCATTCCACAAGATCCACCTGGGTACAGACATTATCTATTATGATAATTTCTATGCCGAGTTTGATCCTTCTGACAGGGATGATCCAAATGACAGGGAACAGGCTTATAAACTTCCTGCATGGGTAATGGTTAATTTCTACGCAGCTTATGACTTCAAAATTGCAGGTCTCGGCTCACAATTTACTTTCAACGTTTACAACGTATTTGATCAGGTATATTGGTCAGATGCTCATGACGGATCAGATCACGATGAAGCAAGCGTAAGAGGTTTCTACGGCTTTGGCCGTACATTCAACTTCGGTTGGAAACTCTTCTTCTAGTAGTGAATGAAATACTAAGTTTTTGTTAAAACTTTAAAAAGCCGTCCTGTACAGGGCGGCTTTTTTTTTTACTTTTGTACACACTCAATATCACTTAAAAATGAAAAAGACCCTGACATTCCTGATCCTGGTAGCCCTGGTAGCATTTATTGTGAGTTCATGCTGTAAAAAAGAGAAAGGACAACCCTACCTCGTGGTATTGTCTATGGATGCTTTCCGCTGGGATTATCCCGATAGCATTCCTACGCCAAACCTGGATATGGTTGCTGCCAATGGAGTAAAGGCTGTTTCACTTCGGCCTTCTTATCCCAGCAAGACCTTCCCCAACCATTATACCATGGCCACAGGCCTGTATCCTAACAATCATGGGCTGGTTCAAAACTCTTTTTACGATCCCGACAGCCAGTTGCATTATACCATTCGCAATCGTGATGCAGTCGAAAACGGATATTTCTATGGAGGTGAACCCATATGGGTGACCGCTGAAAAACAAGGGATGAAAAGCGCTTCTTTCTTCTGGGTAGGATCTGAAGCTATTATAGATGGTTACAAGCCCTCCATCTCAAAAATTTATGACTGGCGCGTGCCTTATGAAGACCGCATTGATTCAGTTCTCGCCTGGTTGCAGCTACCTCCAGCAATTCGCCCGCATCTGATCATGTGGTATATGAGCGAACCTGATCATATTGCACATGAATATGGGCCATTCTCAAAAGAAACCCGCGAAATGGTGATGTACCAGGACAGCCTATTAGGCATTTTTATGGACAAGATTGCTGCCCTACCCAATGCCGATGAGATCAACCTTATTTTTACTGCTGACCACGGCATGCAACTTTCAAACCCTGACAGCACCGAATACCTGGAAGATTATATCAAACAAAGCTGGGTAAAAGACATTCAGGGCTATAACCCCAATTACATTATCCAGGCAGAAGAAGACTGCATCGACTCCTTGTATATCTCTATGAAGAAAGCCAAACACCTTTCAAGCTGCAAGTTTGG
>QMPN01000475.1 GCA_003648575.1 Bacteroidota bacterium | reverse complement strand
CGTTCCCATTGATAAAGCCCCGATAAAGTCGTTGCCCATCCCCGTTCAGAACCTGGACTTGGTCAAAAGGCAGGTCCACCAGATCGGCAAACACGCGAGCCAATTGTGCGTTGCCGCCACTTACCCCATCGGAGTAGACAGCGTTGATCATATTGGAGTTACCGGCCAACATCTGCACCAGGGTCAGATTCTCCGTCGAGATGCTGGTGGTGGTATGCTCGATAAAATTGGCAGAATCCTGAGCGCGCAACTGCATTTGCACCTCAAGCTCGCTGCTAACCATGGCACCGACCATCCAGAGAGAAAGCACCAGAGGAATGACACTCACCGAAACCAGTGCCAAGAGTATTTTGGACCGCAACTTCATAGATTCAACATCCTTCCTTTACGACTGCCTTTGTCTGCCCTTTGCCGTTACCCTATTCACCATAAACACCGAAGGAACCTATTCCGCCGGGACGAAGCTTTTCTGCAAAACCGCTCTGCCTTGTTGACTATTTACCAGATCCATAAAACGGACCAGATCACCCTGCGGCTCACCCATAGTCACCAGGGCCAGCGGCTTGGCCAGTAAATAGCGCCCCTCGGTGATATTGACCGCCGTAGGAGCAACACCATCAACCTTGATCGTCTTTACATTGGCTGCGTCGAGCATACTGCGACTCAAAGCGGTGATCCCTACCGGGAACATGCTGACCTGCTGATCAGCCGCGGCAACAATTGCCGAAACAATCTCCCGGGAAAGGTAATCTTTCTTTTTCAAAATTAATTTTTTGACGGCACTACGCATCCCGGAACCCTTCGGGCAGGTCACCACAACAATTGGACTGTCAGGACCACCAACCTCCTGCCAATTGGAGATCTCTCCAGAAAAAATCCCCTGGAGCTGGTTGAGCGTCAGATCCTCCAGAGGGTTCTGCTCATGTACAATAATCGCCAGCACATCCCAACCAAGAAAATGTTCGACCAGTCCCTGTTTTTTTTCGTCCTCTGTCAACAGGCGCCCGGCACCGGCCATATCGACTTTACCATTCAGCAGGGCACTGATCCCGGGGCCGGTGTTGCCCCCTTCAATATGCACCCTGATCGCAGTGTCTCCGGTGAAAAGACGGCCAACCTCCGGCATAAAAAACCGCTGCAAGGTGGTCGCCCCGGCATAGCGCAACGCCTCCTCAGCACTGGCACTTCCCAGCATAGACAGTAGAACAATTGTTACAATCCCGAACTGCCGTATAAAACCCATAACCTGTCTCCTCAATGATAAAATCGACAAAGAATGAAGATCAACAAAAAGGCTGAGCAGAACCCAACAATCAATAGGAAGATTAACGCTTTACATTACCTCAGCACGTGAAAACAGGCAACTCTTAATGCAGGGTATGCCGACAAGCTACCAGTGGCCTTATTGCTGAATCGATGCCTTGCGTTATTCTTATACGGACAGCATTCCCTGAACCTTGCGGATATTCTTTGTCAGTATCCAATGAACTCAGATAACATAGGGAGTTCAGATAACATGGAAAGTTATTAAATGATAGGAGATAGACCGATGTCAGAGAACCTTGATGGTCTGCTACGTAAAGGTGATCGTGCTCTGCAATCTGGCGACACGCTGGTAGCACTGCTGCAATTCGAGATGGCTCATGCCATTGAGCCGCTGCCTGGCCTCAAATCAAAGCTGGCTTACTGCCTGGCGAAGGAGCGTCGCCAATATCAGCAAGCGATGACCCTCTGCCGGGAAGCCCTCCAGGCAGAACCTGGCAACCCGGACCACTATTACCAACTCAGCCGCATCTATATGGTCGCAGGGCAGAAGCGCCAGGCTATCAAGTCTTTACGCAAGGGCCTTAAATTCAAACGCCATCAACCGATCATCGATGAGCTCAACCGGCTTGGTGCCCGTAAAGCACCGGTCTTTTCCTCCTTACCACGGGAGCATATTCTTAATCGCAGTGCCGGTGTTCTGCTCGCAAAACTTGGCTCACGCTGACAACTTAATGAGTTGCACTCGATTGGCTGATGGGTTAAGTTCGCCGACTCTCCACACAAAACTGAACACAGGACACTTCAATGACAGAAGACAATATACCAACCTTTTCCGAATTGGGGCTCGCACCGGCAATTCACCGCGTAATTGATGAAGTTGGCTACGAGACACCTTCGCCAATTCAAGCCAGCAGCATTCCGCCGCTTCTCGAAGGACGTGATCTGCTGGGACAAGCCCAGACCGGCACCGGCAAAACCGCCGCCTTTGCTCTACCACTATTGAGCAGACTCAATCTCAAGATAAAAAAGCCGCAAATTCTGGTACTTACCCCCACCCGCGAACTTGCCCTGCAGGTCTCTGAAGCAATACGTACCTATGCCCGACACCTGAAGGGCTTCCAGGTCCTGCCGATTTACGGTGGTCAGAGCATGAGTCAGCAGCTGCGACAATTACATCGCGGTGTCCACGCTGTGGTCGGCACACCCGGACGAATCCAGGATCATCTACGCCGTGGCACCCTGAATCTTACAAACCTCATGTGCGTTGTCCTCGATGAGGCTGACGAAATGCTGCGTATGGGCTTTGTCGCCGATGTTGAGGAGATTCTGAAAGAGACCCCGGAAGAACGACAGACCGCGCTTTTTTCGGCGACCATGCCGAAAGAGGTGCTGGGCATTGCCCGGCGGCATCTGCAGGATCCTGTGGAGATTCGCATCAAGGCAAAGACGTCAACAGTTGAAACCATTGAGCAACGCTTCTGGCAGGTCAAGGGGCTGCACAAACTGGATGCCCTGACACGGATTCTCGAAGCGGAAGAGATCGAGGGCATGCTCGTTTTCGTGCGCACCAAAGTAGCAACGGTTGAACTCTCGGAAAAACTTGAGTCGCGTGGCTTCTCCTGTGCACCACTGAACGGTGACATGACCCAGTCACTGCGAGAGAAAACTGTGGAGCGATTGAAAGCGGGGACTCTTGACATCGTGGTCGCCACGGATGTTGCCGCTCGCGGGTTGGATGTGAAGCGTATCAGCCATGTTGTCAATTACGATATCCCTTACGACACTGAGTCCTATGTTCATCGCATTGGCCGAACCGGCCGCGCCGGTCGCGAAGGCCAGGCCATTCTTTTTGTCGCCCCCCG
>QMPN01000474.1 GCA_003648575.1 Bacteroidota bacterium | reverse complement strand
TAATATCATCACCGCTGATCAAAGGAAAATGATAGCCATATCCTGCCTCACGCATTGCCTGCTCCAATTCATTAGTGAGCATATCGATTTCATCCCTGCTTTCGCGGGCAAACTCTACAATAAGAATGGCGGCGGGGTCCCCCTCGATAAAAAAGCGGTTTTTCTTCTGCGTCAGGTTACTTTTGGTGAGGTCCAAAACCATTTTGTCCATCAGTTCCACTGCTACCGGCTTATATCTTAGGGCAATGAGGTTGGCATGGAATGCCTCTTCAAGGCTTTTGCAATGCATGCAAACGAGTACTTTTTCTTTGGGCGGAAGAGGGATGAGATTCAGTTTGATCTCAGTAATGAAGGCAAGGGTTCCTTCAGAACCTGCAATCAGCTTGCTGAAATTAAAATCCCCCCTGCCTTCTGTAAATGGCGCCGTGTCAAGCAGAAGGTCAATGGAATAGCCCGTGTTCCTTCTCTTGATGGCAGGATCAGGGTACTCATTACGAATTGATTCCCGGTTTGAGGGATCGCTAAGGATGCTTCGTATATTGTTGTATAATCTACCCTCAAGTGTATCGGGAGAACATTTTATCTCAAAGTCTTCTGTACTTACTGTGCTGAACTCTGCCTCTGAGCCATCACTGAGGATGGCTTTCACTGCCAGGGTATGGTCCCGCGTACTTCCATAGATGAGGGAATGTGCACCGCAGGCATTGTTGCCTACCATGCCACCGATCATACATCGATTTGATGTGGAGGTCTCAGGGCCAAAAAAGAGCCCGTGTTTCTCCAGCTCCATATTCAATTCATCCATGATAACCCCGGGCTGCACCCTGACCCACATTTCCTCCCGGTTCACTTCCAGGATGTCGGTCATATACCTCGATACATCGGCAATGATACCTTTCCCAACCACCTGCCCGGCAAGGGAGGTGCCTGCTGTACGCGGGATAATTGACAATTTATTTTTTTGTGCAAATAAAACCAGTTCCCTGATATCATTGATGTGCTTTGGCCGGGTGACCAGCAATGGTTCTTCACGATAAGCAGACGCATCGGTAGCATATTGAAGGCGACTGGAGCGGTCGTGAAAAATGTCACCTTCGAACCGCTCTTTCAATTCCTTAATTATTTCAACAGGGAGTTGATCCATTAATTATAGTTGAAAACACATTAATATTGAGCCCGGGGCCGTATATCCATCTCACAATCTGTTAAATTTACTTCTTTTGTTGTTGCAATAAACCTCAGAACAGACCGGAAATGAATGTATCCGGGGATATCTGCTTTTTTAGTAGTGCAAATTTAGTGCTTAATAGTACATCTTTAATAACATGGGGGTGATGCAGCTTGTTTATCAGCATTTGTGAAATGTCATTCTGCACTTCTTCTCCGTTTACACTGATGATCATTTCTGCTATAACCCCCTTCTCAGTTTTCAGCATCAGCTCAAATTGCTTGCTTCCGACAAAGAATTTCCTCTCAACCTTATAGGAAGGTGAATATCCGAAATTCCAATCCATCTTTCCATATTTTTGCTGCACAAGCTCCCGGATCTTCCTGTCATCTTCGGTAGAAAATTGATAATTAATTATTCCGGGAAAGTCGTCCTTTATTTGTTTGAGGATGGCATTCCGGAAGTCTTGCATTACGGTTCCATTCGGAAGCAAGGCCTTGAGGTTGCTGATCTTACTGTCGTCGGACCGTATCGACCTGTCAACATATCCGGGGTGTTGCGGCCGAATGCATTTCCTCAGTGTCACCAGGTCGGAGTCGAAGAGCAGTGTGCCATGGTGCAGCACCCGGTTCCTGTGTACATGTTCGGCATTCCCGGAAAACTTGAGCCCGTTCACAACCAGGTTGCTCTTTCCTTCCAGGGCTGCAGATAGCGAAAGGCTTTTTAATGCCCGGATCACTGTCGACGAATACTTTTTGTAGTCTACAAGCTTTCCTTTTTTACCATTTACAACAAGGCTGTAATTTAGATTCCCTTTATCATGATATACCGTCCCGCCACCGCTGATCCGCCTGATCACGGGAATATTATTTTTCCAGGTGTACATAATGTCTGCCTCTGCAGTCGCCACCTGGTGCTTTCCAATGATGACAGAAGGACCGTTTATCCACAGCATGAACACATCTTCGTTAAAAGCTTTTAGTACATACTCTTCGGCTGCGATGTTGAAAAACGGGTCGGTTTCTGTTCTGTCGATCAGGATCATACAAAATTGCTTTTTTTAAATACGGAATTAAGTATCTTTGAATAGCAATGATCATTAAAAAGGTAAAGATAATGAATACTTCTTCAATCAAATTTTGTATCCTCGCCATGCTGGCTGTAATCATGGTATCATGTTCAGTCCTGGAACAGGCCAACGAGATGAAAACTTTTGCAAAATGCGAATTTCGCCTGAAAAATATGCAGGATGTGACCCTGGCAGGCGTTGATGTGACTGATGTTGACCAGTTTAGTGATCTAAGTTACTCTGAAGCGACTAATATCACCATGACTGCTGTAAAGGGTAAGTTGCCGTTATATTTTATCCTGAATGTCGAGGTACGTAACCCGAATCCTGAAAAGGCTTCGATGAACCGCTTTTTATGGGACCTCTTCATTGACGATATTAAGATCACCAGTGGTAAAGTGATCAAGGATGTTAAGGTTCCGCCTGATGGTGGAATTGCCATTTTGCCTATAGAGGTAGGGATTGACCTCTTCGAGGTTCTCACTGGTGAATCAGCGGATGCCGTGGCTAATTTTGCAATTAACCTGTCAGGTGGTGGAGGAACGCCAAGCCGTGTTAAACTCAGGGCTAAGCCCACGATATATATTGGCACGACCCAGGTTAAATATCCGGGGTTTTTTACGATAGAGGAGGAGTTTGTGGCGGAGTAGGAGGAGGTTTGGGGTGTGGGGTGTGAGGTATGGGGTATGAGGTATGGGGTGCAGGGTATCCAGTATCAAGTATCAAGTATCCAGTATCCAGCATCTAGTATCCAGCATCTAGTATCCAGTATCTAATTGTTACCATAATACGTATTCTTTATACGCCAATCTATATTTTTTTAATTTTGCCTGTTGATGGAGAACCTGAAATCATTTCTGGATAAGGATATCTTTAAGATCGTTGCTTCTGCGGCCCGGGAG
>QMPN01000473.1 GCA_003648575.1 Bacteroidota bacterium | reverse complement strand
TGATTGTTTTGTTTTTATATTGTTTTTGAATTTAAATTGTAAAAACTACTCTTATTTAATAAATGGTTCCACTTCTGGAATTTACTATGGCACCCAACTTCTTGGGGTTTTTACTTGTTTTGTTTGTTTGTATCTTTTGAAACTATAAAACACTTCTGATTATTCGTTTCTTTCATATAGTATATATGGTAATTAGGAGCCAATGTAGATTTTATGGTCTGCATTGACCCCCATTATTAACCCCCGCCGTTTAAGATACTTTTTACAGCATCCAATTCAGCCTGTCGCTTCCCTTGATGATTTGTGGTATTACGAGCCTTATTAATTAAAGCATCAGTTTTCTTGTTAGGATTTGATTTTCGTCTCGCACCACCGTGGATGGTTTTGGGAACCCTGCGTACTTTTTCAACAGAATCTTCAGCTTGTGCAAACTTTGCACGCAATGTTACTAATTCATCCAATAGTTTGATTGAAATAGGATCAGCCAATGTGTTGATTTGGTTCCGTGGCATACCTTCACCCACCAATAACGCATCTATTGCTTTAGTTTGCTTTACCCGAAGGTCACTATCAGACCAAGTCGGAATTATTTGCATTACTTTTTGGGCTGCCACACCCATTCGTTCTTGACGATGCACTCCTTGTGCTTGTTGTAGTTTCAGTCGCTCTTGATGAACAATACCACCCGCTTCTTGAAATTGTTGCTTCAATAATGCAGCACTACCAGGATCTGTTGCTTCTAATGTTGCCCAATCTGTTTGATTATATTCAGCCACCAACGCTTCGTGTTGACTCATTAGTTTCACTTCAGCAGCATTTAATTGTGTGTTAATTTGACCAGATTGTTGAGCACCTTCTAATGCAGATTTTTGTTCTGCAATAGTTGCTTCCAATCGTTCTGCATTTCTGGTTGCTTCTTGAAATCCATTCTTCAATTCGGAAATGCTTTTTGGTTCTTCACCATCAGCTAACTTAATCTTAACATTGTATAAATCACTAATGTCAACATCAATGGCATCTGCTAATGATGATAAATCACTCGGAAATGATCCTTCGTCTGGTTGTGCATCTTCAGTATCAACATCTTCAGGTTCATCATTGTCTTCAACGATTTGACCTTCTTCGACCACCCCTTCTTCTGTGGTTTGCAAGGTTGAATCGTTATCAGTGTCTTCACCGTTTAAGATTGCCTTTGCTTCTTCAACTTCAGTTTGTGGTGCTGGTTCTATTGATGCATTTAATATTGCAGAAGCCGCTGCGACTTCCTCTTGTGCTTGACCCATATATGTCTCCTATATTTTAGTCGTTGTGTAAATCGATTTCATCTGCAATCATTGCAAACATTTCCGCTTTAAATAACTGCATTGCGTTGATGATATTACCTATCTCGGCGCGTTCAGTATCAGAAGCGGATATAAAACGGTCAAATAACCGTTTGGTTGTGCGGGATGCTATTTCATCCCACATTTCATCGTTGGTAGTTATATGATTTGCATATGCCACCAATTGTGCTTTTGATTGTCCTGCCATATTACTCCTTATAAATTGCTAATGGTTTCAAAATTCTCTTCAACATTTTCATTAGCTGGTGTTTGTGGATATTTTAATTCCGCTTCAGCTAATTGTATTGCTGTATTTGTTTGTAACTCGTGGTATTTATAGGCAAGATCTTTGTCGTCACCAGCAGTGTCCAATAAAGTTTGTAATCTATCGTTTTCTGCTTTAATTGTTCCAATGTCTAATCTTGCTTGAGCACTCTGTATTTGCGCTTGACCCTTCATAACTTCTGCTTTACTCAACATCGCTTGCGCTTGAATCATTTGTTGTTCAGCTTCATCTTGTTTCGCTTTGGCTTCTTCTTTCTTCATATCCTTCGCTTGCTTCGCTTGCTGACCTTCTTCTGATTTAGGGTCTACATAATAAGTATCAGGATTGTTTATATCAGAATATTTCCCTTGCGTTGTCAATGCGTTGTATAATTTCGTTTCATCAAATAATGTACTTCCAGCTTGGGCCAACTTTTCTTGTTTTGCGATAACATTTTCAATAGCATTTGCTCTACGACCTCGTTCTGCTTGACTACCACCAATTGTTACTGACATTTTTGTACGCTTCATCCACGATCTTGGGTCGCTGTTTATCCAGGTCCCACCAATCTTTGCTTGAATGGGGCCCATTGCCGCCGCTCTTACAACATTATGCAACTCGGTAAATATACCTCTGATAAATGTTTCTGCAAATGTTCTGGCTAATAAAGCATTTGATTGCTCCATTGAACTCATTACCCTTTCAATTCCGTGTGCAGTATCACCTGATACCTTCATTGCTTCGTTGGCGGTCCCAATAGCTGATCCACCTCGTTCAGAACGGGTTTGATCCATCAAATTTAAGAAAGTATATGATGATTGAGGGACTTGTGCATTTGGTATATCTACAATGCTATTAGGACGCTCCATTCGTACCACACCACCAGTTCGTGATTGTAATAAATCATCAATGTTTACACCACCACCTACAACCCCAATTCTTGGATTTGTAGATAATTTAGTACCATCAATAATTGAACGGTAGATATCAGTTTTAGCCACTTGAATTGCAACGAGTTTATCAAAAACTGATATACCTGCGTAATTGTGAAGTGCCATTGTTGTTACACCCCCCACCAATCCAACACTATTTACCGTCTCGTTTGATAATAGGGTGTTGTTGGAAACTACTATTTTTCTGCGTTCAGCAATACCATCACCATCTACATCTAAATTGGCATATACCGTATACACTTCAATGTTTTTATTGCTGGCTGGTGTGAAGTAATCAAAATTGTCTGCGGTATGTTGTCTACCATATAAATCGTTTTGTGCTGCATATTCTGGAAGATCATTGATTATTTCAGGATCATACCCCCTGGCAATTAAATTAGATTGGGTCACGATATCAATTCTACCACAAAACTCTGCATCTGATAATATTGGTGTACTGTGACTCGCTGATACTAATACATTTTCTGGTTTAACAATCTCTACAACTGGTCCACCACCTTGTTTTGTTCGTTTCACCCTAATTGAAATTGTTTGATCTTGATTAACATCCAAAACTTGTGAGTTTACAACATCAATTTCAGTTTCTTTTTTGAAGATTTGC
>QMPN01000472.1 GCA_003648575.1 Bacteroidota bacterium | reverse complement strand
TAGGGAGCAAGAAGAATTACTCCGAGCTGAAGCCAATCGGAAGGTTGTATTTCACTGAAACGGGCTTGCCCTTCTGCATGCCAGGATTCCAGTCAGGCATAAGCTTTATCACCCTTATCACCTCATTATCAAAAGCTTTACCTGCACTTTTTACTATTGCAATGCTTTTAATCTTACCCTTTTTACTGATGACAAACTGGGCGATGACAGTAGTATCTATTTTAGGTTCAATATTTTCAGGATAGACCAGGGTCTGTTGGAGGAAAATTTGAAGTGAATCCATCCCTCCTGGAAATTCCGGCATTTGTTCTGTAAGGGTGAAAACAGCTTTCTGGCTTTCGTTTTTCTGATCTCCTTTCGCTCTGCTTTTAGCTGAGAGTTTGGGTTCTCTGGAAACATCCCCGCCCGCCCCTTCTTCAACAGCATGAATGACTACAGCCTCATCCAGCACTTCCGGGCGGACAATACTGATATCGTCATCAGTCTCAACGGGTACGACATCTTCTTCCTCAATGATCTCATCTTCAATAACAATTACGTCAACACTCTCATTTCCAGCATCCTGATTGTTTTCTGTTGCAGGTAGAAGAATAGCTTCTTCAGCCATATCATCTTCTGAATATTTCATTATACCGCCAACAACTATTTGTTCTGTTTCGGGCAAAGGGACTGATGTTTCGCCGGCATTTTTATTTATTTCCTTTTCTTTCATGGTCAAAGGGATTTCTTTTTGTTCTGCCATGGTCATTTCATGCGGATCAGGAAAGAAGAAATGGAAATATGCGATGATACCCATCAGGATAATGATAGTGGCTGCAGCAGGGATCAATAAGTTTCCGAGAAAGGGTCCTTTTCGGATGGCCCTCTTGCATGGCGGATGATAGCGGAATCTGCGCCTTAAGCGTATATTGATCCGGCTGGTATGTGCATCTATCCCGGGAGAATAGGAGGCGCTTTTTTCTGACAACCCTAAACCAGAACCATCAATTCCGGGTTCCTCTACTGACATAGACATATGGCTGCCTTCCATTTCTTTCAAACCTTCCACGGCATCTTGGCACAAAAGACAGGAATCCAGATGTTCGTCAACCAGCTTTCGTTTATCGACAGGCAATAAATTTTCCAGGTAATACTCAAGCGCAATCTGGCTCAGGCATCCGGAATCGTTGAACAATTCATAGTTATGTAAGTGCGAACTCATTTAGGAACCAGGATGTTTTTTAAATTTCTTTTCCCGTTTTGTATGTAACTCTTCACCTTCTTCAGATTATAACCGGTCAGTTGAGCGATCTCCTGGTATGTTTTTTTCTCCAGATACATCAATTCTATGCATTTTCTTTGCTCTTCCCGAAGGGAACCAATGGCATCTCGTAAAGATATTAAAATGCCCTCAAAATCGCCTTCTTCTATTGGAAGATGCTCCCCGAACAAGATTTCCATAAATTCCTGCTGCTTTTTATGACTGACCTCCTCTTCCGCGCGACCTCTCACATTGCGTTTTCTGATCATCATCAGGCAATGATTTTTGCTCACCCGGTATAACCAATTTTTAAAATCCCTGACCTCATGTTTTTTAAGGTCTGACATAAGCTTTTCGAAAATGCTCATAACGGCATCTTCGGCATCATATGTGTTTTTAAGGTACTTCATACACACACCAAAAACCAGGTGTGTATATCGCTCAAAAAGCACCCCGAAATAATCTGTATTTCCATCTGAAACATAAGCATCGATCAACTGGGCATCTGTTAGCTTAACAAATGCCGCCTCTCGGGTTTCGGGCTTTCTTCGTGATCTGCGCATGAGGTAGCGGATGCTTATTTATTTAATATGCATCAAATTTTGTACCAAGTACTTATGTATGATATTGAGGATGCCGCTTGAACTATACCGGTATTCTGATATCCTCCTGAGTGGGCATACGCATCTCATCCAGGTCAAGCCCTGGGATGATCATTGGCACAATAGATTCGATGGGACTATAAAGGTAGGATTTCTCTTTTACTTCAGCCTTAAGCATTCCGGGATCAAAACCATTCAGGAAATACAGGATTACACTTAGTACCAGGGCGGCTTTCAGGAAGCCGAAAACACCTCCTGCCAACCTGTTTAAAAAGCCCAGCGCAACAATGCTAACCAGCTTGTGGATGATCTTCCCGACAAGGTACACGAGCACCGCTACAATTAGAAAAGTGATGGCAAAAGAAATGATATAAAGGTATTTGTCTGCTATTTCAAAGTTTTCACGCAAATATTCCTCGGCATAAAAGGAAAAGTGGAGGGCAACATAAATACCCAATATCAATGCAGCCAGGGAGGCCAATTCAATGATCAGGCCGTTCCTGAAGCCTTTGTAGGTAAACCATAGTAAGGGAATTACCAGTGCAATATCAAGCCAATTCATTATTTGAGCCTTTTAGTAAGTTCGGTTGAGAATATAAAATCGTTCAGTTCCCGGTTTGATGAGTTCATAACATCTGATTTGCTCCCTTCCCACCAGAGATTACCATCATGAATGTATGCGATCTTATCTCCAATATTCAGTACGGAGTTCATGTCATGTGTATTTACGACTGTTGTCATATTAAACTCTTTTGTGATCTCAGCGATCAACTTATCGATGCGATCGGCTGTTTTGGGATCCAGACCCGAGTTGGGTTCATCGCAGAAGAGATATTTGGGATTCAGGGAAATGGCCCTGGCAATGGCAACCCGCTTGATCATACCTCCACTCAACTCGGATGGCATCAGCATATTGGCATTTTCCAGGTTCACCCTTTCGAGACAGAAGTTTACTCTGTCGGCTTTTTCTTTTGGTGATTGCTTTGTGAACATATTCAGTGGGAACATCACATTTTCCTGTACGGTGAGTGAGTCAAAAAGTGCACCTCCCTGAAATAGCATTCCCAACTCCTGTCTGATCTTTCTCTTTTCTTTAATTTTCATGGAGGAGTAGATCCTTCCATCGTAGTCTACCTCACCCTTATCAATCTCGAGCAGGCCTATCACACACTTCATGAGCACGGTCTTCCCGGACCCGGATTGCCCGATGATGAGGTTGGTTTTCCCCGGATCAAACCTGACCGAGACATCCTTAAGGATCTGCTTGTCGCCAAACGACTTGGATATATTCCTTGCTTCGATCATACCAGGAGCAGTTGTGTT
>QMPN01000471.1 GCA_003648575.1 Bacteroidota bacterium | reverse complement strand
CTCTGGTATCTCATATAGAGCCATCCCCAGAAAATGCCACAGATAAGTGCTGCAAGCACAAGTACCATGTTCCCGGTTGCCACATGGACGGCTGTATATAGTAATGTAGCCAGGATAAAACCGGCCATCTTGCCAAATTTCAATCCAAACCTTCTTTGAAGGTAAGCACGCCAGAACAATTCTTCGCCGGGGCCGATGATCAGAAGCATCAGCAGGCCGATCCTCAGTGGTGAAGCCTCCTGCTTAAAAGAGTATACATTCTGTATCCCTTCCCCTGCCCTTTCAAAGACCAGGCGGATAACGACATTCCCAACATAGAAGACAATAAAAAGCGCCAGCGCAGCAAGTATGCCAATAAAAACCTTTTGCAATGCTTTTTCCCTTAGGTCGCGCAATATCTCCTGCCCATTGCTTTTATCCAGCACAAAAACAAGAGAAAGCAAGATCAACAGGTTACTGCTCATCCAGTACCAGAAGTCGAAGAGGCCGACCTGCTTAAATACGAACATGCACGTAAACAGGTAAACAGCAAAAAGGGTAATCCACCACAGTTGATTACCCCTTGCACTATTCGTTTTTTTTGTCAATGTCATACCCAGATCCTGATTACCGCCTCAAGCACCAATGCCAGCGTGCATAACAAGCCAAAAACAAGGTTGAACTGAGCGGTTGCACCATCAAGGGCAACAAAATCGATCGGGCTTTTTGGTTCTTTGCGGTTTAAAGCTTTTTGCCAGAGCTTAAGTGCCATCGGGAGTGACAGGATCACGATGCCAAAGGTGAATGGCATGAAGGCTACATTCGGAAAAGCAAAATAAGGCAGTACGATCAGAGCCAGCACCACAAAGAAAGGCCCGAAGATCAGGTAACCGTAATATCTTAATGATGTTTTATCGCCCATCATTGAAGCTATAGTATAGATATTCCCCTCCCTGTCGGATTTGATATCACGCCAGTTGTTGGCATGGAGTATTCCTATCACCAGCATGGACATCGGCAACGCCCAGATCACAGGGATCCACGAGAATGTGCCGGTCTGTACAAACCAGGCACCCAAAGCACCCAGTGTACCAAAGTTCAGAAAAACAGCAAGATCGCCGAGAGCATGATATTTCAGGGCTATTTTACCCCCCAGGGAATAAAATATACCAATGAGTACTCCGGGGACGCCGATCAGCAGCAGCCATGGACTGGTCATATATGCCAGGGCAAGGCCCATAATGGTGCCTGCCGTGAATAACAAAGTACTGGCAATCTTTGCTTCCCTGATGGAGATAAGCCTCCTGACCACTCCCCCGCTAACGGGTGCGGGAATCTTGTCAAGGCCTTTTCTGTAATCAATAATATCGTTGAGCACATTCGCACCTGCATGAAGGAATACCATGCCAAAGAAAGCCAGCAGAAAGTACCATACATTGAATACTTCACCACCATATACATATGCCAATACAGTTCCGAACACAACCGGCATAGTAGAAGCAGGGAATGAGAATGGACGGAGTGAGATCCACCATTTCTTATAAAATGAAAGCATTTGTTCTTCAGTCATTTCTATTGATTTAAACTAAATACCTAACAAAAATACTACATTAAAGTTTTAAGGAACTGCAAGTTTACGAAAAATAAATATATTTGCCATTGATTCAAAACAGGAAGAGCCATATGAAAACGCTTCTCTTCAATATTGCAGTGCCCAGTTAGGGGTACCCTCCGGACATCTTCCTGATCCTGGATTAATTCCCCTTTTACAGTACTACATACAGGAGTTATACCTGTGTCTGCTTATTATCATTTATCTATTTACCAAAACAAAAAATTATGAAAGCAACAAATTACACACTTCAGGATGCGGTGGCATTTGCAACCGCTTGTTTTCCGTTTACCGGATCAAATAATACAAGAAGATCAAAGCTGAGACATCAACATTTTAAACGAAAACAACATGAGTAAAAATTTATATTCTTCAACATATCTATCTTCGCAAAACAATTCAAGAAGAAAACGATTGAAACAACTTTTACGCGACATATGGGAATCCATTAGCGGCACCGAGCAGGATTTCACCTCCGGAAAACTCGGGCGGGCAATACTATTGCTGTCGGTGCCTATGGTGCTGGAGATGGTAATGGAATCCATCTTTGCCATTGTCGATATCTTTTTTGTATCAAAGTTAGGCCCGGATGCCGTGGCCACTGTCGGGATAACAGAATCACTGATCACCATCGTTTATGCCGTTGCCATTGGCTTAAGTATGGCTACCACTGCCCTGGTATCGAGAAGGATCGGTGAAAAAAAGCCGGGGAAAGCCGCTGAAGTGGCATTTCAGGCTATGATCACAGGCCTGGCCATCTCTTTTATGATCGCCTGGGTAGGATGGTTCTATGCGCCGGAAATGCTGGCCTTGATGGGTGTATCACGTGATATAGCCGCTGAGATGTCGGGCTACACAGCCTGGATGCTGGGCGGAAATGCCGTGATCATGATGCTTTTCATCATCAATGCCGTTTTCAGGAGCGCCGGTGATGCCGCCATCTCCATGCGTGTACTGATCCTGGCCAACTCACTTAATATCGTGCTCGACCCATGCCTGATCTTTGGCCTGGGGCCTTTCCCTGAGATGGGAATTACCGGAGCTGCCATTGCCACCAACATCGGGAGGGGTATTGCAGTGATTTACCAGCTGTACCTGCTTTTTGGCAAGAAACACAGGATAAAGCTGAGCAGGGCAAGCATTATCATTGACTTCGGAATGATCAGGGAGATATTACGCATCTCTACCGGGGGAATCATGCAAACCCTCATTGCCACCTCAAGCTGGATAGGGATGGTACGCATACTGTCGGTCTTCGGTAACGAAGTGCTGGCCGGGTATACCATTGCCATCCGCATCATTATCTTTTCCCTGCTGCCTTCATGGGGGATCAGCAATGCCGCTGCCACCCTGGTAGGACAGAACCTGGGAGCCAATAAGCCCGAGCGTGCTGAAAAAGCAGTGTGGTTCACAGGGATCACCAATGTGATACTGCTGGGGAGCATCGGGACATTCTTCGTGATCTGGCCTGAGTTCTTCATGCGGTTGTTTATCCAGGAACAAGGGGTGATCGACTTCGGGGCAACAGCCCTGCGGATCATCAGCTTCGGGTTCCTGGCTTACGGACTGGGAATGGT
>QMPN01000470.1 GCA_003648575.1 Bacteroidota bacterium | reverse complement strand
CCGATGGTGCAGCTCAGCTGGTTTATCCCGGGAATGGTTCCCGCGGGCCACAGATCGGCATCGAAGGTGTAGGAAATGTGAATGGCGTATATCCGCCGGATACCGATGGTGATATTGGTCCGAACCATTACTTTCAGATGATAAACCTTTCTTTCGCCATCTGGGACAGGCAAGGAAATAAGCTATACGGGCCTGTGAACAACAGCACCCTCTGGCAGGGTTTTATTGGCCCCTGGACCGGTACTAATGATGGCGATCCCATCGTACTTTATGACGAGGTGGCTGATCGCTGGATGGCAACACAGTTTGCCTTGAACACAACTAATGGTGTCAAATACCAGTTAATTGCAGTATCTGCAACAGCTGACCCACTGGGTGAATATTATCGTTATGCATATGCAATGGTAGCATTCAACGATTACCCGAAATTCTCTGTCTGGAATGATGCCTATTATGCATCATGGAATATGTTTGGCAGCTATACCAGGGTTGGTGTTGCCGCATTCGAACGTGATCTGATGCTTACCGGTGATCCCGGGGCCAGAATGGTTTATTATGACCAGTCGGCAAGTACTTTTGGCATGCTCCCCGCCGACTTCGACGGTACCCCGCCACCGGCCGGAACACCTTGTTATTTTACTCACCTGAGAAATTTCTCTGACCATAAACTGGAGATATATGAATTTGATGTTGACTGGAATAATACTGCCAACAGCTCATTTACTTTATCCACAACGCTTACACCTGCTACGTACAGCACAAGTGTAAACGGTGTGCCACAACCAAATACTTCGCAGACACTGGATGACCTGTCTGTTTTTATGATGTATCGCTTGCAATACAGAAACTTTGGTTCTCACGAGAGCATGGTGACCAACCATACTATAAGCAGTAGCGGCAGGGCGGCTCCACGCTGGTATGAACTGCGAAAAACCACAGGCAACTGGGCCATACACCAGCAAGGCACTTATATCCCGGATACAGAGGAACGCTGGATGGGAAGTATTGCCATGAACGGCAATGGAGATATCGCGCTTGGCTATTCTGTTTCAAGCTCTGATGTTTATCCCTCGATAAGGTACACGGGCAGAAGAGCGGGTGACGCACTGGGACAGATGACTATCACTGAGGTTGAGGTGAAAGCAGGATTGAGCTCCCAGTCGGGCATAAACCGCTGGGGTGATTACAGCTGCATGTCGGTTGACCCTGTTGACGATTCTACCTTCTGGTTTACTACCGAATATCGTAAAGCATCAAATTGGGGTACATTTATATCCTCATTTGACCTTGGCCCCCTGAGCCCTCCAACAGCTTATGCGGGAGCGGATACAACTATTTGCCAGGATGAACTTTATCCCGCTAACGGAGTCGTGACAAGTGCACAATCAGTGCTTTGGACAACCGCCGGTGATGGTATTTTTCAGAGCCCTAACAATGTGAGTACATTCTACCTCAGAGGTAATGGTGATATTGCTAACGGACAGGTGACCCTTGCCCTGACAGCTTATGGCTATGAAAGCGGGTGGGAAACTACCGACAGTGTACTGGTATTCCTTTCAGAGGAACCTATGGCAGATGCAGGCAATGATACCCTTTTATGTACCGGCGAAGTGTTGCAACTTGACGGCATGGCCACTAACTATGATCTGCTTGCCTGGCGTACCGCCGGCGATGGCAGTTTTAGTGATACCACCGTACTGAATGCCATATATACTCCGGGATCAGGTGATATTGCCAACGGATCAGTTGTACTGACCCTGGTAGCCAAAGGGATAACAGGATGTGTCGGCGAAGATGATGACGACATGATCGTGACCATTGACGAATGTACGGGAATTAATGATCCTGATGACAATGCACTTAGCCTGGGCGTAAGGCCGAATCCTAATAACGGCATTTTTTCTTACGATATCTACTCAGACAAATCCTCAAGTGTGGTGGTAGAAGTACTAAACCTTCAAGGTCAGCTTGTTTTTACACAAAGGTTAAGCGGGCTGGCAGGTGAATATACAGGCACAATTAACATTGGAAACAACCCGAAAGGGATCTATTACCTCCGGATCAACAACGGACAGGATGTCCGTATTGAAAAGGTTCTGGTACAATAGTTAAAAATACATATTATCTTTGGGGTGCTGTTTGATATTCATTCAGCACCCCTGATTTATTTAAACCTGATCGTGATATGAAGAAAGTACTACTCCCACTACTAATTGCTGCTATTTCAATAAGCATGGCCAATGCACAGCCAGAAAGTTTTGCTCCCAGCCAGGTTAAAAAGGCAACACATTTTCGAAAAACACCTCCACTTCGTGAGATGACCATTATCCTTCCCGGCGAAAGGGACAGGAGCTGGAAAGACGGTATTATCCGGAATGAAGTGATGGATGATGTATTTGATACAGATAATTCACTGCCCAATGGCCCGGACCCTGTTGCACAAAGATTTGACGGACAAACAGCTCACCGCGGGCCTAATGTGAACTTCGATGGTGTTGGAAATGTGAATGGGGTACTCCCGCCTGACACCGATGGTGATGTTGGCCCCAACCATTACTTTCAGATGATCAACCTGTCATTCTCGATATACGATAAGAGTGGAACACAGCTTTACGGCCCTGTTGACAACAGTACCCTGTGGAACGGCTTTATCGGCCCCTGGACGGGAACCAATGATGGTGACCCTATATTGCTTTACGACAGCGAGGCTGATCGTTGGATGGCAAGCCAGTTTGCGATCAATACCAGTAATGGCACCTATTGGCAGCTCATCGCTATCTCTGAAAGCGGAGATCCACTCGGAGCGTATTACCAGTATGCATTTGAATTTCCTGCTTTTAATGATTATCCTCATTTTGGGATCTGGCATGACGCCTATTATGCCCACTTTAATATATTTGGATCGTATAATCGTGGGGCTGCAGCCGCTTTTGAGCGGGATAAAATGCTGGCAGGGGACTCAACAGCCCTGATGATCCTCTTCGATATGCCTGATGGTAGTGACCAGAGAAATATGCTTCCCGCTGATTTTGACGGCCCTCCGCCACCCTCAGGGACACCTAACTACTTTATCAATTTTAAAGATGATGCCTGGGGCTATGCCTATGACAGGCTCGTGATATGGGAATTCATTCCCGACTGGAACACTCCTGCGAACTCAGTATTCCAGGAAGCATTTGTGCTG
>QMPN01000469.1 GCA_003648575.1 Bacteroidota bacterium | reverse complement strand
TCATCTGGACAGCTACTCCAAACCCACTTGAAGTTCATGGCGATGTTGTAGAAGTTACCATCGAAGGTGAATTTCCTCCAAAATATTTCGAACAGGGTGCTGCCATGTACGTAACTCCTGTTTTAAGGTATGAAGGCGGTGCTGTTGCTTATGATGCATTTACTGTTAAAGGTGAAGATGTTGCCGGCGACGGTATGGTCGTAAAATATAAAGAAGGTGGAACAATTACTTTCACAGGTACTGTCCCTTATTCACCTGACCTGAATGCTTCAGAACTCTTCCTTGTGCCTATCATTTACAGTGCTAAGGAAGGAACGCTCCCTACAGAAGAGGAAGTGCTGAACAGCGGAAAATACTACATCATTCCCGACGTGAAAGTTGATGATGGTGTGATACATACTTCAAAGTATATCCTGAACAACGAACTGGCGGCCATCTCTTACCATGCGTACAAGAAAGAAACTCTTGCTTCTTCTTCAGCGAAGATATTCTTCCTTGTCAACAGGTACAACCTGAACTGGAGGGTGCCACTGAACAAACTGGACGCCAACAAGGAAAAACTTGCCGGTGTTAATGAATTCCTGGCACTCGGATGGAAGATCAAAGACATTGAGATCACAGGTTGGGCATCACCGGAAGGTGAAGAACTGTTCAACAGGGACCTCTCTGAAAGCAGGTCAACCACTGCTCACAATTACATGATCAAAGAAATGAAGAAAATTGCCAAGCAGGAAGGTTCATGTCTCAAAATAGAATGTCCTAAAGATGAAGTTAACTGGGATATTACATGGCAGGGACCGGATTGGGACGGCTTTATGACAGCTGTTGAAAATTCAGCACTGACCGACAAGCGTGCCATCCTCAATGTGATCAAGTCAGCCGACCAGGCCAATCGTGAAGAAGAGATCAGGAATATGATCCTTATCTATCCTGAAATTGAAGATGACCTGCTTCCTCCTCTGAGAAAGGCAACGATCACTGTTAACTGCTATGAGCCCAAGCGTACCGATGAGCAGATTATGGCCTATGGCCTTGCCCATCCTGATTCATTGAAAATTAATGAGCTGCTTTATGCCGCTACTTTCTATGACAACGAGGTGGATCAGTTAGCCATTTATCTGAGCGCTATCGAGCTTTATCCTAAATGTTACAGAGCATATAACAATGCAGGAGAAGTACTCATTCGCATGGGAGATTATGAAGATGCACTTGTAATGCTTATTGATGCAGAAGAACTGAAGCCGGATGATGGCGCTATAACCAATAACTTTGGTGTTCTTGCATGTCATGTAGGTGATTACGAAAATGCTGAAGAATTCTTCTTTGAAGCACAGGAACAAGGCATAAATGTTGATTATAACCTTGGTGTACTGGCCATCCTCGACGGTGACTATGCTGCTGCACAGAAGTTGACCGGCACCCCGGATTGCAATCACAATACAGGCCTTCTCCAACTGCTCAACAAAGACTATGACGCAGCTCAGAAGACTTTCGAATGTGCTCCGGCCGACGCGCTTACATATTACCTGCTTGCCATTACTGGTGCAAGGCAGGATAATGCACAGCTTATGCTCGAGAACCTGATGATGGCAATCGAAATGGATCCTGAACTTAAGATTGAAGCCATGTATGACAGGGAATTCCTGAATTACTTTGACCTTCCTGAATTCGTGGCTATCGTTCAATAGTATAAGAATATAATCCTAAATCTTGGAAAGGCTGCCTCCTGTTTGGAGAGCAGCCTTTTCTTATTGCACCGGCAACCAGTAACCAGTAACCAGCAACCAATAACCAGCAACAAGTAACCAGCAACAAGTATTGTAATCAATCCTTTGTCGTCTTACTTCTGTGTTCGGCACTTAGAGTGTGAAGCGATGTATGCCGGGAGAGTGGTCTTTGTCGATCAGTGACAGGATGGATTCGTAGTCACCGGCATTTTCTACAAAGTCTATATTATTGGTGTCGATGATGAGTACCCGTGTGTTGTTCATCTTCCTGATGTGGTCAAAATATCCGTTCTGGATATTCTCCAGATATGTGTCCTGGATCTCCTGCTCATAGGATCTGCCCCTGTTCTTTATATTGCGCTGCAACCCGGGTACATCAAGGTACAGGTAAACCAGCAGGTCAGGCTTGGGAAGGAATTCGTCTATGATGGTAAACATCGTCGAGAATAATGCAAATTCATCAGCCTGCAGGTTATTTTTGGCGAATATCAGCGATTTAATGAAGAGATAATCAGATATCGTAAACGTCCTGAAAAGATCCTGCTTTGTGAGCTGATCTTTTAATTGCTGATAGCGTTCAGCCAGGAACGACATCTCAAGCGGAAAAGCGTACTTGTCAGGTTCCTTATAAAACTTCGGAAGAAATGAATTGTCTTCAAACTGCTCAAGGATCAGCTTCCCGTTAAACTGTTCAGATATCATTGTAGCAAGGGAGGTTTTGCCTGCTCCAATATTCCCTTCTATGGCAATATAATTATATCGCATCCCTGGCCTCCTTCTTTTGATATGGATCGCCGACTTTGAATTCCGTTACGATGCTATCGTCAGGGCATTCATGCAGTAACTCGCTGATACTTTTACCCAGAACCGGGTGTTGCAGCCCCGGGGCAATTACCGATACGGGCAGAAGGGCAAAACGCCTGAGTTGCAGCCTGGGGTGGGGGATGCTCAGATCTGCTGTGTCAATAATAATGTCGTCATAGAAAAGGATATCAATATCCAGGGTCCTGGCTTCATATCCGCCTCCACTTCTTTTCCGTCCGCACTTTTTTTCAATCTGGTGCAATGTGGAAAGCAATGATTCTGCACTCAGGGAAGTTTCTATCTTAATGGCCTGGTTCAGAAATGGTACCGGGTGCTCAAACCCCCATGAAGGTGATTCATACACCGGTGAGCATACAGTGATCTTCCCGGCATGTTCCCGGATTAGTGACATTGCACTTTGCAGGTTCGCGGCCCTGTCGCCCAGATTACTTCCTGACAGTAAATATGCAATGCTCATTGATCCTCCAATTTGTTTTATTCAAATTTACGATAAGATTTTGGATTATAATTTCTAAAAACCTACTTTTATATGCCAAATTTGATAATTTCTCTAAACCTGATAAAATAATTTGTAATGAAAGATTTCTTTAAATTCATGCTGGCTTCCATGCTGGGCTTTATTCTTGTGATCG
>QMPN01000468.1 GCA_003648575.1 Bacteroidota bacterium | reverse complement strand
TCCCGCCGGAAACTGCCGACCTGGTCATCTATGAAATGCTGGTCCGGGATTTTACAACAGAACATTCGTATGCAGCAGTGACTGATACACTTGATTATCTTAAAAGATTAGGTGTAAATGCCTTGGAACTCATGCCCGTAAATGAATTTGAAGGTAATAGCAGCTGGGGGTATAATCCTTCATATTACTTTGCCCCGGATAAATATTATGGTCCGAAGAATGAACTGAAAAGACTCATTGATGAATGCCATATGCGGGGCATTGCCGTGATCCTGGATATCGTCCTGAACCACTCTTATGATCAGTCGCCAATGGTTAAGATGTATTTTGACGGGAATAATCCAACTGCTGACAATCCATGGTATAATGTCAGTTCTAACTTTGCAAATCCGGATGCACAATGGGGCAATGATTTCAACCACGAAAGTATTTATACGAAAAATTTCGTCGATAGCGTAAACGCTTATTGGATGAGTGAATACCGCTTTGACGGCTTCAGGTTCGATTTTACCAAAGGATTCAGCAATACCCCCCATGGGATGGATGATCCCTGGGGTAGTAATTATGATAACAGCAGGATCAATATCCTGAAAAGGATGGCCATCCAGATCCGGTCGCGCAACGAAAATGCCATTGTGATCCTTGAACATCTTTCAGAAAACTCTGAAGAAGAAAATCTTGCAAACTTTGGCATGTTGATGTGGGGCAATGCAAACTATAATTATGCTGAGGCTTCAATGGGGTATCACGAGGGTAGTCAATCCGATTTTTCCTGGATATCCTACCAGAAGAGGGGATGGAATGATCCTCATGTGGTCGGTTATATGGAGAGCCATGATGAAGAGCGGATTATGTTCAAAAACCTGAGTTGGGGAAATGCCAGCGGATCTTACGATATTACAAGTACCGGCACAGCCCTTGACAGGATCAGGCTGATCTCAACTTTTTTCTATACCATCCCCGGGCCCAAAATGCTATGGCAATTCGGGGAGCTTGGCTATGATTATTCAATCGACTACAACGGCCGCCTGGGCGAAAAACCGGTACGCTGGGATTATTATGATGACTGGAGGCGTAACTATAATTACCGTTTCATATCAGAACTTATTAAGTTGCGCATTGAACAGGATGTTTTCGAAACAGAAGATTACAGCCTTGATGTTGGCGGCCCCATGAAAAGCATACGGCTCAACAGCACTGAGATGAATGTTTACATTGCCGGTAATTTTGATGTGGTCCAGGGCGATATCGCTGCCGATTTTGCCCACACAGGTGAATGGTATGAGTATTTTAGCGGGGAGAGCCTGAATGTATCAGACTTGAATATGGATATCACCCTGCAGCATGGTGAGTACCGCTTATATACCGATGTCGCACTGGAAACCCCTGACATCGGCACTGCAACCAATGAAATACCTGATGAACCGGGTAGATTATTCAGAATATTTCCCAACCCGGTTGAGGCCGTCGCCGGGCTGCAAATCGAATTGCAGGAAAGTACGAAGTTGAAGATCATTGTATATAATATTCTTGGTTCTGAAATGCTGCGTGTTGAAGAAAGGCCTTATCCTGAAGGAAAGCAAGTCATAAACCTTGATGTAGCGACATTGGAATCCGGTATTTATTTCTGTAATATCACCTCAGATCAATCCGGGGATACAATAAAGTTCGTAAAGCATTAATTTAGCACGATTTTGGTAGTGAAACGAATGGAGCGGGGAGATTCCCTGGTAGATTAATTATTTGGGTATGAAACAAAGTGGTTTCATAGGTTTGCTATTATTAATTCTTTTGGGGATGGTTTATGATCGGTCCGTTGCCCAAACCGTACTTGTCAGAGATAATAATAGTTTCAGGCCTGTTGATAATGTGGCCGTTTACAACCCGGCACACACACATACGGCATTAACAAATGTCTATGGTATTGCCGACTTGTCTTCTTTCCTGGAAACAGATACCCTGGTCTTTCAGCATACCGCTTATGAAACGATATCCTATAAATACCCGGAGATCACTGCAGCTGAATTTAATGTATACCTTCAAAAGAAATCCATCTCCCTGGATGAGATCATAATCTCCGCTACACGCTTTGAACAGGATGCAGAGGAGCTCCCAAACCGCATAATTTCCATCCCGGCTGCAAAGATCCGCTTTGACAACCCCCAGACAACGGCCGATGTGCTGGCTAACTCTAATGAGGTATTTGTCCAGAAAAGCCAGCTTGGAGGCGGTAGCCCAATGATCAGGGGATTCTCTGCCAATGAGATACTGATCGTAGTGGATGGCGTCAGGATGAACAATGCCATATTTCGCAGTGGTAATCTGCAAAACGTTATTGCCATCGATCCCAATGCGCTGAGCCAAAGTGAAGTGATCTTTGGGCCCGGCACGGTGATATACGGCAGTGATGCCCTTGGCGGTGTGATGAGCTTTATGACACTTGAGCCCAGGTTGAGCACTGACAGAAAATTTACTTCTTCAGTAAACTTCATGGCCAGGTATTCCTCGGCAAATACCGAAAGGACCGGACATATCGATATCTCTCTGGCAGGAAAGAAGTGGGCATCGGTAACGAGTTTTTCAAGTAGCTGGTTCGACGACCTCCGAATGGGCAGCAAGGGGCCTGATGAATACCTGCGCAAACATTATGTCGAGACTAACGGACAGCAAGATGTCATGGTGGCTAATGCTGATCAGGAGCTCCAGCGCTTTACCGGGTATAACCAGATGAATGTTATGCAGAAATTCAGGTACAGGCCGCTCGACTGGCTGGATCTTACCTATGGCTTTCACTACTCAGAAACATCAGATGTACCTCGCTACGACAGGCTGCTGCAGTATCAAAATCCTGATACATTAAGATATGCCAGCTGGTATTACGGGCCGCAGAAATGGATGCTGAATGTGTTGAATAGCTCTATAATGGTTAATTGCCGGATGATCACAGAACTCAAGGTCACCCTGGCATGGCAGAAATTCGAAGAGAGCCGCCATAGCAGGAAGTTTGCCAATAACTGGTTCAAGAACCAGTACGAAGACCTTGACATGTACACGGCAAATATCGATATAGAAAAACGTCTCGATGAAAAGAACAGCTTTTTCTACGGTTTTGAGGGTGTGTATAATGATATACGTTCAAGTGCGTACAGCAGGGATTATGTCAGTGGCGAAACGAAGAAGGCCGG
>QMPN01000467.1 GCA_003648575.1 Bacteroidota bacterium | reverse complement strand
CAGGTAGTAATAATCAGAAGCTTGAAGTGTTGGGGGCCCGGGTTCACAACCTGAAGAATGTTGACCTGAGCATCCCAAGGTACAAGCTTGTGGTGTTCACCGGCTTGAGCGGATCGGGTAAATCTTCGCTTGCCTTCGACACCATATATGCAGAGGGGCAGCGCCGCTATATGGAGACCTTTTCTGCTTATGCCCGCCAGTTTATCGGTAACCTGGAACGCCCTGATGTGGATAAGATCACCGGCCTGAGCCCGGTAGTTTCCATTGAGCAAAAATCAGTTAATAAGAATCCCCGGTCCACAGTAGGTACGGTAACTGAAGTATATGATTTTCTTCGATTGCTATATGCCCGTGTGGCAAGTGCTTATTCCTATGTGAGCGGCGAAAAGATGGTCAAGCACACGGAAGAACAGATCCTTGGCTTGCTTAAGGGTGCCTACATGAATGAAAATATCATGATCCTGGCACCTGTAGTCCGTGGGCGGAAAGGCCACTACCGCGAAAATTTTGAGCAGATGCGCCGCCAGGGATACCTCAAAGTCAGGGTTGACGGAGAGATCAGGGACCTGGAATTTGGGATGCAACTCGACCGCTTTAAAGTGCATGACATTGAACTGCTGGTGGATACCGTAAAAGTAGGAACCGGTGAAAAACCTCTGCAACGCCTGTCGCGTACCATTCAAACGGCTATGAAGACCGGCAAAGGTGCCATCATGGTCATCCGTCAGGGCGAAGAAGAAGCAAAACATTACAGCAAGTTACTGATGTGCCCCAGCTCCGGGATTTCTTATGATGAACCGGAACCCAGCACTTTTTCCTTTAACTCCCCTTATGGCGCATGCCCTAAATGCAGCGGACTGGGCACTGTCACGGAGGTGAACCTGAAGAAGATCATTCCCGACAGTACATTGAACATCAGGAGAGGGGGTATCGCGCCCATCGGTGAATACAGGCCTAACTGGATCTTTAACCAGATTGAAATGATAGGACAAAAGTTTGGGTTTGACCTGTCTACGCCAATCAGCGACATCCCGGAGGAAGCTATCTCTACCATCCTTTACGGTTCTAACGAGACTTTCATCATCAAAAAAGAATTTGCGGGTGTAACATCCTCCTATACCCTGAACTTCGAAGGCATCATCAACTTTATTTCCAACCAGTTTGCTGATTCCAATTCACGAAGCATTCAAAAGTGGGCTGGCAGTTTTATGAACCGCATACCCTGCCCGGAGTGTAATGGTGACAGATTAAAAAGAGAATCCCTGCATTTCCTGATTGGGGATAAGAGCATTTCTGCACTTGCTCAGATGGACCTGATAAGGTTTAATGAGTGGATGGATGGTGTGGAGGAGCTGCTGGACGATAATCGCAAGATCATTGCCAGGGAGATCGTCAGGGAGATCAAGACCCGCACCGGATTCCTGCTTGAGGTTGGACTGGACTACCTCTCCCTTAACCGCCCGGCCAGAAGCCTCTCAGGTGGCGAGTCGCAGAGGATCAGGCTGGCCACACAGATCGGCTCCCGCCTGGTGGATGTGCTCTATATCTTGGATGAACCCAGCATAGGCCTGCACCATCGCGATAACCTCCGGCTGATCAATGCCCTGAAAGACCTGCGCGACCTTGGAAACTCCGTCATCGTGGTTGAACACGACAAGGAGATGATCATGTCGGCTGATGAAATAGTGGACATAGGGCCGGGGGCCGGGATGCATGGTGGCGAGATCGTGGGACAGGGCTCACCTAATGATATGAAAGATTGTGATACCATCACCTGTGATTACCTGTCGGGAAGGAAGGAAATACCGGTTCCTGCTGAAAGGCGCAGAGGAAATGGTGCCAGGATCACATTAAGTGGGGCAAAGGGAAATAACCTCAAGGATGTGGAGCTCAAGGTTCCGTTGGGCACGCTGATCTGTGTTACGGGGGTTTCAGGCAGCGGTAAATCTTCGCTTATCAATGAAACCCTTTATCCTATCCTGAGCAACCGCTTTTACCGCTCCGACAAGAAACCACTGGAATATAAAGACATCAGCGGGCTGGAGCATGTGGATAAGGTGATAGAGATCGATCAGTCGCCGATAGGAAGGACACCACGCTCCAATCCGGTCACCTATACCAAAGCTTTTGATGAGATCAGAAAGCTGTTCGTTATGCTTCCGGAATCGAAGATACGCGGCTACAAACCCGGCCGCTTTTCATTCAATGTGAAGGGTGGGCGTTGCGAAACCTGCAAGGGGGCCGGCCTCAAGCTCATCGAAATGAACTTCCTGCCTGATGTGTACGTGCAGTGCGAAGCCTGTAACGGAAAACGCTATAACAGGGAAACCCTGGAGATCAGGTACAAGGGGAAGTCTGTCAATGATGTGCTCGACATGACCATAAACCAGGCGGTGGAGTTCTTCGATAACATCCCTTCTATACTTCAGAAAATAAAAACCCTTAAGGAGGTCGGGCTTGGATATATCACACTCGGACAGCAATCCACGACATTATCAGGGGGTGAAGCACAAAGGGTGAAACTGGCTGCCGAGCTGTCGAAAAGGGATACCGGGAAAACCCTGTACATCCTGGATGAGCCAACAACAGGCCTGCATTTTGAAGATGTTAAGGTGCTGCTGGACGTGCTGAATAAGCTCGTCGACAAAGGAAATACCATCATTATCATCGAACATAACATGGATGTGATTAAATTTGCTGATCACATCATCGACCTGGGGCCGGAAGGCGGCGACAGGGGAGGGATGATCATTTGTGAAGGAAGCCCCGAGGAGATAGTTGAGCATAAAACCAGCTATACTGCTAAATATCTTAGGGAGGTGCTTTTAGGAAAGTAGTTTTGAGTGTTGAGCCCTTCGACTTCGCTCAGGACAGGTTGTTGAGTTAGTTATAAGTTTTAAGTGTTGAGTTTTAAATGAAAAATTGTTAAATGGTACATGGTACATGGTGCGCGGTTGATGCGGGGAAATCCCCAAACCCCAAACCTCATACCCCATACCCAACTATAACATTCCTCTAACATCCACGTTTAAAATATCACAATAATATCGAATCAGACAATATGAAAAAATCAGATGAGGAAAAGATCAGGAACACCATAAAGGCCAAGACCTGGAATGAAATAAAGACCTATGATTCGTGGCAGATCTTCAAGATCATGTACGAGTTTGTGAAGGGATTTGAACGAAT
>QMPN01000466.1 GCA_003648575.1 Bacteroidota bacterium | reverse complement strand
TAAGGTAGGTATTCCATTTATTTATCGAAAAAATCGTTTTTCCCTTCGAACAGCCCTTTACCATGTGTCATCGCATTTTTCGGAGGAATATATTTTCCGGCACGGCCTCACCACCTTCGGGGAGAACAGGAACACCTATGATGCGGTAGACATCCATGCCTCCTGGCAGTTTGAAAAGATGAGATATTACGGTGGTGTTGGGATGGCCTTTAACTCTCCGCATAACAGGGGAGTATGGAAGTTCCAGAGTGGTATCCTCTTCAGGAGCCCGGTTAAAGAAGGCTCAAAGTTCAATTATATTGCCGGTGCGGATTTCCAGTTACTACAGGAAACAAAGTGGAGCCTGAACACTCAGCTGGGTGCCGGTATTGAGCTGGCTTTACGCCCCAATCGTACTTTCCAGGTGATGCTTCAATATTTCAATGGAAACCTTCCTTACAGCCAGTATACGCATCTTAAGGTGCAGTATTTGGGTGCTACACTCATAGGACACCCTTTTTAGAGTGATGAGGGATGAGTGCCGAGTGCCGGGTGCCGAGTGATGAGTGCCGAGTGCCGAGTTGGATTTTAATGAAAGTAAGAGTGGGGAGTTTATAATTAATCCACACTCACAAAATACGTATCTCATCATACTTTCTAATAGATTATGATCTTCCTGTGTGCCTGCTGAGAGCCGGTGGATAAAACGAGGAGATAGATCCCTGCGGGGAGGCCTGATACATCCATTTGCATGGTGCCGGTGCCCGGAGGTATGTTATTTGTAGCCATCATCCTGCCCTGAAGATCATAGATTCTGACAAGTGCGGGGGAGTTGAGATGCTGCAACTCAAGATTAAGCATTGTGGATGCAGGATTGGGATATATTTTCATATCAATATCCGGTTCCCGGCCTTCTTCTATGGATATCAGAAAACTTTCTACCAGGGCAGTCCATCCCGGAGCAGTAGTGGCAGGGTCAGATCTAAAGCGAAGGGTCATGATCTCTGAGGACTCCATTTCCGGGGGAATTGTGTTTCCCGTGTATCCGCCGATAAGATATCCGCCGGGATAATATCCATCATACACCCACAGTGAATCGTAGCCTGTTTCAAGGTTGAATTGAGTAAACTGCAGCCGTATGGCTTCATCATCGAGGCCATGGATGGTAATGGTGTAATTCTCATCATTATAATAATTCCAGGTAGGGCCACCGGAATCATACAAAGTGTCAAAAAGGGTGATCTGTGTTCCCTGTGCAAGGTTTTCGTTGATAACCTCCCACAGGTCGGTATAGCCGTTATCATAGCCCAGCGCCCAGATGCCTATGCCTGCAAGGCTACGGTAGTTGACCATCTTGTAACGGCGTTCCAGCGAGTTGACATCATTTACGAAACATTGGTTCCACCCATTATCATTGTATGAGTAATAGGGGCCGAAAGAGTTTGGTTCAAGGTGCTTGTTTTCCGTTGAATAATTGCCGGAAGTATTGTTTTTGATCTTGGCCCAGGTATAAGCTGAACCATTGCCGGTAGTGGCAGAGGGGGCTGTGCCGGAAGCCGTTGGCCACTCCCGCGCATAATATGGCACACCGATCAGCATTTTGTTCATGGGCATTCCCTCCGACTGATAATAGGATACGGTCCGGGATACGCTGTAGCTGTAGCCTGATGTCATGTTGTAGTGCGGGTCGGTGGGGCCGGCCATGCTGCTTCCGTTCCAATAGTAGTCGTAACCCATGATCATATAAAGATCGATATGCTGGTTCAGCACGCTTACATCAAATATCCCGCTCCAGTCAACTGCCGGCATGGCAATGCTGAGGATCCCTTCGGGAAGACTATCATGAAAAGCCGTGGAAAATTCTGCAATATAATCCAGCATGTTGCCCCCCTGAGAGGAAGGCACCGCTTCAAAATCAAAGCTGACGCCATGGGCACCACGCTGTTTGACCAGCGCAATAAGGTTGTTTGTCAGGGTTTCCCTGGATTGGGGGTTATTAAAAAAGATACTTTGTCCCGAGAAAAGAGTTACACACAGATGGACACGTGTCCCATTGGCAAATGCTGAGTCGATGGCGGGTGATGTAAGCCAGTCATAATATGAGGTGGCTCCTCCCGTTTCAGGATCCACATCATACGAAAAATAGCAGAGGTCGCTGAGCAGTTCCCACTGGTAATTAAGGTAGTTCGAACCTCCCCAGTAGGGATGGTAGCCGAATACGATCTTGTCAAGGCCGGAAGCATTGACCTCCACCCTGTCATCCATGACCTCAAAGCCACTTAATGCATCATACTCATCATTGCTAAGGACTCCATAGTCATGGTAGCGCTTAGCCTCCTCAACATGAATAGAAACCTGGGTAAATGAATGCATGCTTAAGAGAAGAAAAACAATAAATATAACTTGACGGTATTGCATAAAATAGGGGTCGAAAAATTCAAACTACAAAATTCAAAATTCAAAAAAATATCAAATTATAAAATTAAAAATTCAAACTATTTCCGATATCTGATTTCTGATTTCAGAGTTCTGATTTCTGATTTCTTATTCCACAATGGTCATTTCCTCGATCAGATGTGTAGCACCCGCAAACTTATCAATGATAAACAGGCAATAGCGGATGTCGATAGAGATATTCCGGCACATTTCCGGATCATATACGATATCGCTCATGGTCCCTTCCCAGCAACGGTCGAAGTTGATGCCCAGCAGTTCTCCATTATCATTCAGCAGCGGGCTGCCGGAATTACCACCGGAGGTATGATTGGTAGCCGTAAAGCATACATGCATGCTTCCGTCCTTGTCGGCATAACGCCCGTAATCCTTATTCTCATACAGTTCCTTGAGCCGGGCTTCCACCACATAATCATAAATGTCAGGATCTTCCTTTTCCATGATCCCTTCGAGGGTTGTATAGTGCTTATATGTGACAGCATCCCGTGGTTCAAAACCTTTCACCTTTCCATAGGTCACCCGCAGGGTGAAATTTGCATCCGGGTAAAAGCGTTCATCAGGCATGAACTCCATCAGGCCTTTCATATATATCCGTTGAAGGCTGTCGTCCTCGGCATAATATTTAATGACCAGGGGACGGATGTCCTTATTATATTTATCTGCAAAGGCAGTGGCCAGAATGTATGCAGGATCTTTAAGTATGTCCTTATACTTTTTCCTCTTGAACTTGTCAAGAAATGCGATCACCGATTCCTCGG
>QMPN01000465.1 GCA_003648575.1 Bacteroidota bacterium | reverse complement strand
CGCCTGCGTTTTCAATGATTTCTTCAGATTGCTCCTGGTGTTTGATGGCGCCGATTGCGCTGCAGACTTCAGTGCAAAGGAGACACTCAGAGCAGATCCCGCACTGCAGACAACGTTCAGCCTCGGACAGGACCTGTGCTTCGCTCAATCCCAGGGAAACTTCCAGAAAATTGTTGCATCTTGCGGCTGGCTGTCTCTCAGACATTTCGGGTCGTGCAACAGAGGGTATATCTGAAGGGATTTCAGGGAAATCTTTGCCCTGCGGCCGGGATGTGATTTTAAAAGGCGCTTCTTCGCTGCCGAGTTTTTCGTGAACACAGCGGGCAGCCTCTCGACCCCTTGCCATTGCCTCTACAACAGACGACGGGCCTGTAACGGCATCACCTGCTGCATAGACATCCGGGGTGCTTGTGCACAATGTTTCGTCCACTTCAATAAAGCCGCTGGGGGTCACGTTGAGACCCGCTGATGCAGTCCCTTCCCGAAAGGGTCCGGCCTGGCCGATGGCCACAAAGACCCGGTCAAATGTGAGATCAAAAGAATCGCTTTCCGGAACAATGATTGGCCAGGGGATTCCATTGGCATCCAAAGGCCCTGGTTCAGTGGGTTTGCAGATCAGGTGATCCAGCCTGCCCTCTTTGCCTGAAAAGGCAATAACCTGTGTTCGGTCTATGAGGGGGATGCCTTCTTCTTTTGCCCCCTTTATTTCTTCCGGGTCAGCCGGGATAAGATCTGCCGGGAACCAGGACAGGATGGTAACGCCGGCCCCAAGCCGCTTGAGGGTGCGTGCCAGGTCAAAGGCGGCATTCCCGTCGCCTATGACGGCAATCTTACCCTCTACATTTTCGACCTTGCCCTGGTAGAACCTGTTTAAAAAGGTTATACATCCTTCGACTCCGTCAAGATCTTCTCCAGGCACACCAAGCTTTCGATCGGCCCACGCGCCGGTAGTCAGGATGACGGCATTAAAGTCACCTCCAAGTCCTCCCATGTCTTGAGAAAGGTCAACCGGGTGGGAGGTTTTCAATTGAACGCCGAGACTTTGGATGTACTTCAGCTCATTGTCAAGAATATCTCTGGGGAGACGATGCTCACCAATCCCGTATCGGAGCAACCCGCCCGCCATGGCTTCTTTCTCAAATACGGTCACCGGGTAACCCAGGCGGGCCAGATCGGCTGCCGCTGCAAGCCCTGCCGGGCCGGAGCCGATGACTGCGATGGTTTCCTCTCTTTGCGGAATATCCTGAAGCACCGTATCATGGGCGCTTGAGCGCTCGTAATCTGCCAGAAAGCGTTTGATGTTTTTTATGGAGATGGGGGCATCCAGTTCGCCACGCCGGCATTCATCTTCGCAGGGGTGCGTGCATACCCTGCCGCAGATCCCGGGGAGAATATTGTCACGCCGAACAAGGTCAATGGCTTCCTGAAATCTGCCGGCCCTTGTCAGAGCAATGTAGCCCTGCGCATTGACTCCCAAAGGGCAGTTTCCCTGACAGGGGGGTTGGCGACCTTTGTCGATAACAGGTCTGCCGGGAAGGTTCCAACGTCCTGAGATTTGAATAGGTCTTTTGCCATCCGGAGTCGTAACCGGGCAGATTTCCGCGCAGCGTCCGCATAAGGTGCATAGATAAGGGTCAATAAATGTCTGTAAAGTTTCTATTTTTGCACTGAAGCCTTGGGGTGTATTCTTAAGGGAAGAAACCTTTGCAGGCAGAATGCAACGGATGAGCGGATTCCTGAGAGTTCTCAATAACCCGGGTCGATGTGCGAAATTAAAAGGGACTCCTGATGCCAGCCGCCACTTCTCCCGGGATAGCTTTTTGTTCAGATCTGCCTCGGTCTCCACAAGGGTCACAGGAATGCCCAGTTCTCCAAGCTTGTTGGTTGCTGCAATTCCTGCAGGTGTGGCTCCGATAACCAGAACTCTATTTAGTCGATTCTTCGGCCGCTTCATTTTCAGGCTCCTGTTTTTCCTGTAGCCTTCTTCTCCTGCCCTTTAAGCACTGCAAAACCATAGTCACAGCCTTTGTTAAAGGCCGCAGCATTTGTTTCCTCAGTGCCCTTTGGTACGGAATCGAGTACGGCATTTAGGGCGGATTCAACGGATACGGTGCCTGTTACGGCAGTCATAAAACCCAGCATGATTATATTTGCCATCATCTTCCTGCCCAGTTCTTCTGCCATTCTCGTTGCAGGGATGGCATAGACCAGTCCGTCAAACCCGCGGGGTTTCACAAGGTCCTGATCAATAAGCAGAGGGCCGCCTTCTCTGAGCTGGTCAGCGAACTTATCGAAGCCTCCCTGGGACATGCAGACAAGGATATGGGGATGTCGCACATAAGGATAGTGAATAGGGCTTTCAGAAATAATCACCTGTGCACTGCACGCTCCTCCTCGGGCCTCAGGGCCGTATGCCTGGACAAGGGTGCTTTCTTTATTGTCTCCCAGGACAACCGCCTTGCCGAGAATTCGGCCGGCCAGTACGATCCCCTGCCCTCCGAATCCGGTAATTAAGACTTCCTGCCTTGAGGCATCCTCTTTTTCTTTTGTCATGGTTCCTCTAAATATTGATGATTGAAGATTGAAGATTGAAGATTTATGGATGTCGCAATGCTCCATCTATTAGTATATAGATGAACGATCCGTACCTCAAAAACTGGGTTTATAGAATAAAATACAATTGCGAAGTAATTCCTTAAATTTTCAATCGACAATCTTCAATCTTCAATCCGTCCCTGCTTCGTCCTGAAGTTCTTTTGGCCTGCACATCTTGTCATACATTTCAGAGCAGGTGTCTCGTTCAACATCTACAAATTTGCCCAGAATTACACCCCGTTTGAAGTCAATGTCCAGTTCCGAGGGGTGGGCATTGTTTTTTATAATGGTTTTCTTTTGATAGTACTCCAGCGTATCAAAGGTGCTTTCCTTATTGCGGCGACCGTAGTTAACAGGGCAGGGGGCAAGTATTTCGATGAATGAAAACCCAGGTTTCAAGAGGGCTTCCTCAATGGATTCTATGAGATCCCGTGTATGCAGGATGGTCCACCTGGCCACATAGGTAGCGCCGGATGCATAGGCCAGAAGGGGCAGATTGAACGGTGGCTCAGGGTTGCCGACAGGTGACGTCGTAGTCTTTGCCCCATATGGCGTTGTGGCCGCCGCCTGACCTCCGGTCATTCCATAGTTCAGGTTG
>QMPN01000464.1 GCA_003648575.1 Bacteroidota bacterium | reverse complement strand
TGACCCCTTTTAGCCGGCTGAATATGAGCCGATTAAGAGCAGTCCAATTAACCGTTCTATGCACTTATACTTTGCAGTGGGAACGAGTTCCTGCCATTCAGAATCCATGCTCAAGAATTCTGCGTGTTCTGAATGAAGTATTATACAATGGTGCAAACCCTGACAAAAATCTTGTGCTAAAGATTCATCAAATAAAGAGTGATGTTTATGGATTGATAAATCAAGATACTGACATGGTTTTTAGCCATTTAAATCAGCAATAACAAGTCATTTGATCAAACTTCTCCCTAAATTCCGTCACATTTATTGAATTCTTAGCACTAATTTAGAAATTGATCTAAATACAGCTGTTTTTATAATTGCATAAATTTTTCTACATTTAACAATTCAGAGAATTAGGCCATTATGAGAAACAAACAATCTTTCATATCTACAGGACTATTAAGCGTTGTTCTATCTATTTCCTTATTACTTATTTATTCAACAACATTTTCTCAGAATGCGATCAGATCCAAGGGATCCAGCCAGGTAAGGGTTGAGTCCTCTATGTCAAAGGAACAAACAAGGGACATTGCTGAGGAATTGGCAATGATCAATGCCATTGAAAATGAATTCAACACCTATGTTGAACAAGAGGGTGAAACCAGGATACAGAATGGAAGAGTAAACTTTGATATTATTGGGAACACTAAGGTTAGAGGCGAGTGGATCCGTACAATAAAGAAGGATTTTAGTGAGGAGACAACTATTGAGAAGGGAGAATACGGCAAGGAGCAGGTCATATGGATCAAGTGTGACATAACCGGTGATATCAGAGAATGTGTTTCCAGGGCTGATCTTGAAACGGTGACACTAAACTGTCCCTTAGAACAGTGTAGGACGACAACATATTATAATGGAGAAGACCTATTTTTATTATTTCAGTCTCCTATTGATGGCTACCTCTCATTATTCCTGGCAGACGATGAACAGGCATACAGGCTCCTCCCCTACGCCAGCATGGGTACACTTAGTGCAGTCAAAATCAAAGGAGATAAAGAATACGTCATATTCTCAAGAAAAAATTCATATCCTTTTAACGATGGGTTTGCTATTGATGCAATGCAGCTAACAACAGTTAAAAGCATAGAATACAATAGTGTTTATGTTGTATTCTCGGAAGAAAAGTACATTAAGCCTATATTAGAAGATATTCAGGAAATTGGAGACGGTTTTTATCTACCAAGATCTCTCGAACTTAATGAATTTAAGGAATGGCTTGGTGATTGCAGGGCTGAAATGCCTGATTTCCAAGCAAAGAGGATTAGAATTAGTATTGAGATGGAATAAGGCTTGCTATTTTTTGTCACAAAACAATAATTGCACGTACTAAAGAATAAATTACGAAAAGTATGAATCAAAAAAACTAATAAAATGAAAACCTCAAAAATTATTCTCGCGCTTACAATGGTATTCTTCATAGGTACTATTGCTATGGCTCAGCAAACAGACAAAGAGCTCAAAAAAGAAATTGGCAAGAAGGCCGAAAAGAAGGCCCGTAAAGAGGCCAAAAAACTTAAAAAACAGGGTTATTACGTTGCCCCTGGCGCTCTGCCTATGGATAAGCAGCTTGAAAAAGCATGGATGAAACAGTATGAAGAAGATGATAAAGGTTATCCAGAGTATTTTGTGGCAACAGGTATATCTGTTGGAGAAACTCAGGCCGCTGCAAAATTACAAGCGAACGAAGTAGCTAAGCTGGAACTTGCAGGTCAAATATCAAGTAACATCGCTGCGCTCATCGAAAACAGTATTGCCAACCAGCAATTAAATAATGAAGATGCTGCCTCTGTGACAAAAACCGTGGCTGCATCTAAAAACCTGATTGCTCAAGAACTAGGCAGAGTGCTCACTTTAGTTGAGTTCTACAAAGACATAGATAAAAACATTGAAGCTAACGTTCGTCTTGGATACAGCTATGAAATGGCGATGGAGGCAGGTAAAAATGTCATTCGCAAAAGCCTGGAGGAAGAGACAGAACTTGCACATGAGCAACTTGAAGAATTGATGAACTGGTAGACTTTATCTCATAAATCCCTGTCTCTTTAAAAAAGGGGCAGGGATGTTATTTATTGTTATGTTAAAGCCATTACTAATTATATCTCTGGCCATACTCTCCTGTGTAGTTTTACATGCTCAGGAGATCTCGAATATCCATTTTCAGCAGGAAAGGAAACTAATCCATATCTACTACGACTTATCCGGAACGGGAGTATATAATATACAGTTGTATTACAGCACTGATGGTGGTGCAAACTGGGGTTCGCCAATAAAACATGTGAGCGGAGATGTTGGGAAAGGCCAAATAGCCGGTAATGATAAATTGATTACCTGGGAAGTTCTGAAAGAGAGGAATGATCTGCAGGGAGATGTTAAGTTTAAGGTCAAAGGCATAAAAAGATGGGAAAGTAGCTCGTTTACAGACTTTAGAGATGGCAAAACATACAAATGGGTGAAAATTGGGGAACAAACATGGATGGCAGAAAATCTGAATTGTAAGATAAGAACTGGCAGTTTGTGCTATGATAATAAATCATCTAATTGCGATAAGTATGGCCGTTTATATACCTGGGAAACTGCAATGAAAGTCTGTCCAAAAGGGTGGCATTTGCCAAAAGATTCGGAATGGACAACATTAATTAATTACCTTGGGGATGATAACAATGCTGATGGTAAACTTAAAGAAAGTGGTACTAATCACTGGAGGGAACCAAATTCTAGTAGCACTAATTCCAGTGGATTCACAGTACTTCCAGGGGGCTATTACCTGACCAGAGTAATTTTCGGTGACTTAGGGTATCGCGGCTACTTTTGGACCGCATCTGTGTTTGAGGTTTCATTCCCACATATTTGTGTATTCATTGATCAATCAAATTATGTGGATCGTGTACTAAGTAGCACAGATTACTTTTTTTCAGTTCGTTGCGTGAAGGATTAGATATTCAATATTCAAGCATTTTTTGAACACTCACCATAAACGTATCTTCCCACTCGTTCCCAGCCTCATCTGTAATATGCAGAATAAATGTGATCTCTGAACCTGACGGGGTGTCTTGATTTACTGTAAATTTTACAGTATAATTGTTATAATTTGGTGTATAGCCGGCTTTGCCATATTCCTCACTGCCTGGATAAATATCGGCTGACCCGCTGCCTGAATTATAATTGA
>QMPN01000463.1 GCA_003648575.1 Bacteroidota bacterium | reverse complement strand
CAGGTGCTGGTAACAGGCTATGTGGGTTCCCCCAGGGGCATGGCTCACTGCGACGAGGTAGGCCACCTTTTTAAGAAGGTCTTTCATGAAGATAGCAGCGTCACCCAGCATTGTGTACGTACCGTTCATGCCGAGCAAAATGCCATCTGCCAGGCAGCCCGGCGTGGCATCGCCCTCAACGACAGCACCCTGTATTGCAAGATGACCCCATGCCGCACCTGCGCCATGCTTATCATCAATTGTGGTATCGCACGCGTAGTTTGTGAAAAGAAATACCATGCAGGCAGAGAATCCGAAGAGCTATTCAAGGATACCGGGGTGAGCTTGTTTTATTTCTCAGAAGAGATTGAACAGTATGAGAATCAATAGCAGGGGTTACATTATTTCTCTGCCTCGAAGATAAACACTCCGCTTTCACCATTGTCTTTCACGTAGCCTCTGATCATGCTGGAAGTATTAAAAGGCATGGCTACATTTCCAAGGTAGTCGATAGCGATCACGCCACCACCACCTCCAATGGGCAAGAGTTTACCGTTGATTACGCTGTCGGCGGCAACAGCGAGGCTCAGACCGCTGTATTCCATCAGGGCTGAGATATCATAAGAAACCACATTACGGATGAAGTACTCGCCATGCCCGGTGGCTGAGACGGCGCAGGTGTTATTGCTGGCAAAAGTGCCTGCCCCAATAACGGGCGCATCGCCCACCCGGCCATGCATTTTATTCGTCATTCCTCCTGTTGAAGTGCCTGCAGCCAGGTTGCCCGACTTATCGAGTGCTGCTGCACCTACTGTCCCGTGTTTTCCCGATCGTTCTTTTGCCCTTTGAAGGCTGTTCCAGCGCCCGCTGGTAAAGAACCATGAACTGTCGACGATCTCCAGCCCATGCTCTGCTGCAAAATTTTCGGCTCCATCACCGACTAACATCACATGTGGGGAAGCAGTCATCACCAGCCTGGCAGCTGTGATGGGGTTCCTGATATTGGTCACCCCGGCTACAGCCCCTGCATTCCTGTCGCGCCCATCCATAATGGAAGCATCGAGCTCGTTGTTACCCAATTCTGTGAATACGGCTCCACGCCCGGCATTGAAAATGGGATTATCTTCCATATACCTGATAGAGGCTTCGATGGCATCCAGGCTGCTTCCGCCAGTTTTAAGAATGGAACTACCGGTGTCAAGAGCATACTGTATGGCTTCCATATAGGCCAGTTGTTTTTCAAGGGGCATATTTTCCCTTGAACCACCACCCGCTCCTCCGTGAACTACCAGTGCCCATTCGGCCTGCGGTGCAGGCTTACTGCCCTGCATGGCCGATTCAACAATATTTTTAATATTGTAAAGGCCGAAGAGATGACCTGAAGTAAGCAGTATCACAATGACGATCACCCAACGTACAAAGTTCACACCTTTCTTTACAGCCAGCCTTGAAGCAATCAGTGCGCCAAAAACATTCCCGATAGCAAGGGTGAGCCCATACTCCCAGTTTACCTGTCCGTATATCAGGAATATGGCCAGGGCAAATGGTGTATAAAGGAGTACAATGAAGACCTTCACCGCATTGGCTTTTACCAGGTCATAACCAATACCGAATACCAGGGCCATGAGAAGAAAATACCCGATACCCATATGGATGAATCCACCATATACACCGATCAGAAAAAAGAGAATGATCTGAAAAACGCTGGTCTTTTTCTTGATAAATTCTTCCTTTCCGCTCAACCATTTTTTAGGGTTATACAGGATAAAAACCAGCATGACCAGCATGATGATCCCAATTGCTTTTTCGAAGATATTTTCGTTGATGTCAACGGCAATGAAGGCCCCAATTACGGAGCCTATCAGGGCTGGGATTCCCAAAACGATCCCTTTTTTAGTGTCCAGTACCTTTTGCTGTCTGAAGCTGCCCGTTGCTGTGAGTGTTTGCACGGCGATGGCGATGCGGTTGGTGCCGTTGGCTACATTGGCCGGGAGGCCTAACACCATGAGCACTGAGAGTGATACGATAGATCCACCTCCGGCCAGGGTATTTATAAATCCAACCAAAAGTCCGGCAACAATCAGGACGATGATCTCTATCCAGTGAAGTTCCATGGTTCAGGCATTATAGAAGGATCAAATGTAAGGAAAATAGTTTGGAGTGTGGAGTGTGGAGCCTGGGGTTTATTCTGTGACAGTGCGAATAATACCGACCAGGTCGTTGGGCGTAAAGGGTTTACTCAGGTATTCGTCCATTCCGGCATCGAGGCATTTTTCGCGGTCACCTTTCATTGCGTTGGCAGTCAGAGCAATGATGGGGATCCTATGGGTATTATTAAGGATTGTACTTTCCATTTCACGGATGTGTGCTGTAGCTTCGTAACCATCCAGCACAGGCATTTGTACATCCATCAGCACCAGGTCATAGCTTTTCTTGTGATACATATCGATGGCCTCCTGCCCATTCTTGGCAATATCTACATCATACCCGGCATTAGTCAGGCTGTATTGGATGATCTTCTGGTTGATCTCATTATCTTCAGCCAGCAAGATGTTCAACTTCTTAAAAGTCGTTTCATCGAGGACCAACTTCTTGTCGAGAGGTTCAGGGATGGTAGCAGTGGTGCTGCTTATTCCCATCCAAACATTAAACCAGAAAGTAGAGCCTCTGTCTTGTTTGCTTTCCATTCCTATATCACCTTCCATCAGCATCACCAGTCGCTTGGCAATGGAAAGGCCCAAGCCTGTGCCACCGTAATTCTTGGTGGTGGAAGTGTCTACCTGTGAAAAAAGCTGAAAGAGTCTCTTCTTTCCGTCATCAGAGATCCCGATCCCGGAATCATGTACCTTCACCATAAGCTTGACCCGCTCTTCTTCTTCCTCCAGTACATCAACATATATATGCACCTGCCCTTTCATGGTGAACTTTACGGCATTATTAACCAGGTTGAGAATGATTTGCTTCAGCCTGGAGGGATCCCCACGCAGGAATTCGGGTACATTCGGGTTGATGAACGTCTTATAGTCGAGTGCTTTTTCTTCAGCTTTGATATAGCTTATATTTTCAATCTCTTTTAGAAGCTTCCTGATCTCAAAGTCTTCGATCTCAAGTTCTACTTTTCCGGCTTCTATCTTCGAAATATCGAGGATGTTATTTACCAGCGACAGCAGGCTGCGTGTTGATGAGATAAGGATCTCCAGGTTTTCCTGTTCCTGCTCGCCCAGGTTGGCCTGT
>QMPN01000462.1 GCA_003648575.1 Bacteroidota bacterium | reverse complement strand
ATACTTAATGGAATATTTGTTACGTTGTTATATTTCATTTTTTAACCCTGATGCTTTAATATTATTTTCTTTTCTATACTTTTCTATTTCTAATCTCATTTTTCTAGTTTCTGCATATTTTTGTGTTTTGTTTAAACAATTATCTGATGTATGTTTACCACCTAAATTGAAAAAACCTATTGTATTGTCTTCAAGTACTATAGCTTTATATCTATTTATAAAAGGACAGGTAGTAGTTATTGTGGGAGTAATTCTTACTATACATTTTCCATATTTACATTGATTCATCTATCCACCTCTATAAATTCAACACCAGCTTCTTTGAATATGCTTTTAGCTAATTTAATAGAAGCATCCCATCTACTTGTAAGTTTCTTATCTGGATGAGTCCCTACTACTACTCTAGCTATTCCTGCTTGTACAATAAGAGCACTGCAATTACTGCAAGGGCTGTGAGTTGTATAAAGGGAATACCCAGTAAGATCTTGTTTAGCAAATAAGATAGCATTCACTTCTGCATGGATAGTAAGCATCAGTTTCAAATCCCTATCATTTAATATTTCTGCCCTATCCTCTATACCTCTAGGTAATCCATTGAATCCAGTTGATATGGTTCTATCGAATGGATCTACAATTGTGCAGCCAACCCTAGTATTTGGATCTTTTGATTTACTAGCAGCTACATCAGCTATTGAGAGGTGGTAATTTTCCCATCTATTCATTTTAGTAAATACATCCCAAATATTAATGCCCAAATAAAACAGACTACACCAACTACAGTTAAGAAAGCTAAAACAGGACTTGCTTCCTCATCTTTATCATCTGGACCTTGATCATAATAACTCATATGATTTCTTCCATTAATACAACACGATCTTCAAGAGCTGCATGAGCTATTGCTTCTTTTTCAGTAAGATGTACAGTATCTGTGGAGTCATCTCCAGTAATTACCATATAACATTTATGAGGGTGTTCTGGTATTTCCCTATATTCAAATCTAGAAAAATCCCATGCAGGTACTTCACAGTTTCCTGACCAATTATTAGCACCATGTGCTTTATATTGAATTGCTTTTCCTTGTTTAAAAGCATTAACTGCTTCTACCATTTCTGTAGTAGTTTGTTTCATTTAGGCCAATCCTGTATGTATGATGGACGAAGCTCTCTAATATAGTTTTTTCTCCAAGGAAGATATGCAGCTAATTGTTCTACCGGATCTACTATATCTATTGGTTTACGAATACCAAATATAACTATTTCATGTTCTTTTCTGTATTCTATTTTTCTTTTTGCATTTCTTTTAGCTTGGTGTTTAAGTACAGCTGGATTAACTTTAAATCCTAATCTATTAGCTAATGCTGTTGTTGCAACTCTAGTCAAACCCAATTCTTTTGCACAAAAAGAATAACCTTTATCCCATAAATATTTTCTAAATATTGCTATGGCAAATATTTCTTGTACTGTTTTCTTTTGTGTATGTGCTTTATGGGTATTCTTAGCCAATCTAGATTTAGTTTCTCTAGTCAAAGTAAGGCCTAGCATAGTTTTTCTACGTCTTATTTGGTGCTTAGAAATTGGTTTACCAAGTTCTTTTGTTATTATTTGTTGTGTTCCATCAATAGCATTTGTGGGATAGTATCGTCTGAGTAGTTTATCTAATTCCACAAATTCTTCTTTTGTTATTCTAGTTACTTGCATGTGTATATACCTATGTATTTACTGTACTTTCTTTAAAGAGAGTAACAGCTGAAGGACTAATTACCGTAGCATTTGAGATATGGATTGTCTATTGATTTCTGCAAATATCCAATATTTGTCTCTTAGTAATGCGGTTTGAAATGGTAATACCACAAGACCAATCAGGATAATATACTTCTAGCTCACCTCCTAGTTTAACTATTGGATGTTGAATTTCAGATAATCCCTGCCATTCCATACATTCAATCAAATTATCATTAAACCATTTAATACATCCCAAATTATTTTTTATAAGAAAGTATTGACTATCATGAATATGAGCTATTGGTTTGATTTCGTATTTATACTCTGAATCTAATACTCGTTTCTGGAACTCAATAGCAGCTCTATTGTTAAGTTGTCCGTACGATTGGCCTAGCGCATTTCCTGCTGTTCTAGCCTCTGCCTGAGCTTCATAAGGGGTTTGCCTATTGCCAAGGATTACTTGGCTTAGAATCGGTGTACGGACACGTAAACCAAAGGCTACAGTGACGTGTCCATCTATACTTGCTTGGATAATTCGATCCTGTACCCAATCATCAGATACCTTATATAATTTATGGTAATTATCTTCTATCTGTTTTGCTTGATCGATAGGGAAACCAAGATTATTTACGAGAGTATGCCAAGTACCTTGGTAAGTAAGAGCAAACGTACAGTTCTTAGAACTCTGACGTAGATCAGGATATTTTGTTTTAATTGAATTAATAGATGTACAAGTATCCTGTATATCTAACATCTGGTCAGGGTAATATGCAAAAGCATTCATACAATGAGAATCATACCCATCAATGTATACTTTTAGTTTTGCTGGGTCTTGTGTAGTAAGAGCAGAAATTCTAGCTTCTAGTGCATTGAAATCTGCTCCTACCATGATCCATCCAGGTACACCTGTAAAACATTGTTTTATTAGTTTTGCGTACTTGGTTCCACTACTAGGTAAATTTTGTAGATTTACTTTTGAACTAGATAGACGACCAGATACAGTACCACCTAAATTAAAATTACCATGTAGATAGTATATTCCATCTGGTTTAAGTATCGATTTCTCCAAGAAAGCTTTAATGAAAGTATTAAGAATAATACTTACTTCTGCTATCTCAATTAGAGATTGAAGTATTTTACATACACTAATAGCTTCTTGTTTATTCATCAGATATCACATATAGATAATTCTGTTTTCAATTTATCAATTCTATCCTTTTTATTACTATATTCTATAAAATTATTTAGATATTTTATAGCAGCTGTTCTTGCTGCATAATTAAAAGTATAATCAGAATATTCTTTAGGATCATCATGACCTTCTCTAGTCATAATAATAAACTTTTTTGGTTTCTGTAAATAAGTTCTTATTCTAAAAGGACCATCAAGATAAACAATTGATTCTTCTTTAAATCCATAATGTGTTACTTCATATTCTTCTGTTTCTCTTTCCATAACAGGAAGTTTTTTAAAATTATTAAAAGCATTGAAATAAATATCAAGTTGTAATTT
>QMPN01000461.1 GCA_003648575.1 Bacteroidota bacterium | reverse complement strand
TTTGGTATAGGACGCCCTGCTGGCCTTTTTAGTTTCTGTACTAAAACCAACCCCCTGTCCGAAATCCTTCAGCTGCCTTGAGCCGATGTTAGAAGTCATGATAATGATGGTATTCTTAAAGTCGACCTTCCGCCCAAAGCTGTCGGTGAGTACTCCATCATCCAATACTTGCAGCAGTAAATGAAATACATCGGGATGGGCCTTTTCAATTTCATCCAGCAGGACGATAGAGTAGGGCTTTCTTCTAACCTTTTCGGTGAGTTGCCCGCCTTCTTCGTAGCCAACATAGCCCGGAGGGGCTCCTACCAGCCTTGAAACAGCAAACTTCTCCATGTATTCGCTCATGTCAACCCTTACCAGTGCTTCTTCGGTGTCGAAGAGATATTTGGCCAGCACTTTGGCAAGATGTGTTTTACCGACACCGGTCGGGCCGAGGAAAATAAAAGTACCTATGGGTTTGTTCGGGTCTTTGAGCCCGGCCCTGTTCCTGCGGATGGCTTTTACTACCTTGGTAATGGCTTCAGGCTGCCCGATAACAGAGCCGGCCATGTCATTTTCCATGTTCAGCAGGCGGTCGCTTTCGTTCTTTGCAATCCTTTGAATCGGGATGCCGGTCATCATGGCTATCACTTCTGCCACATTTTCTTCTGATACTGTTTCGCGATGGATCTTAGATTCTTCTTCCCACTCCTTTTTGGCCTTGTCCAGGTCAGTATTGAGTGTACGTTCCATATCACGGTACTCTGCCGCTTCTTCAAACTTCTGGCTGTTGATGGCCAGGGTTTTCTTGCTCTTCACTTCTTCGATACGGTTTTCGACGTCGATGATCTCCGCAGGGACGTGAATATTGGTGATATGCACCCTCGACCCGGCCTCATCCATAGCATCGATGGCCTTATCCGGAAGGAAACGGTCGCTCATATACCTGTTGGTCAGGTGTACACAGGCTTTCAGGGCATCATCAGTATATTTTACCAGGTGGTGATCTTCATATTTTTCTTTGATATTCTCCAGTATCTCAATGGTTTCCTCCGGGTTTGTCGCGTCAACGAGCACCTTTTGGAAACGGCGTTCCAGGGCTCCGTCTTTTTCAATGTACTGCCTGTACTCATCGAGGGTGGTGGCACCGATGCACTGTATCTCACCGCGCGCCAGGGCAGGTTTGAACATATTGGATGCATCCAGTGATCCGGATGCGTTTCCTGCCCCTACGATGGTATGTATTTCATCGATGAAGAGGATGATGTCCGGATTTTTTTCCAGCTCATTCAACACTGCTTTCATTCTTTCCTCGAACTGTCCGCGATATTTTGTGCCTGCAACAAGGGAGGCGAGGTCAAGTGTGATGATGCGCTTTCCAAACAACGCACGTGATACTTTTCTTTCTATGATGCGGCTGGCAAGGCCTTCGGCGATTGCTGATTTACCTACACCGGGCTCACCGATAAGGATAGGATTGTTCTTCTTCCTGCGACTGAGTATCTGTGCAATTCGCTCAAGCTCACTTTGACGTCCTACAATGGGATCCAGCCTGCCTTCTTCCGCTGCCCGTGTGATATCCCTTCCGAAATTGTCCAGCACCGGGGTTTTCGACTTGGAATCGGAGATCTTCTTTATATTTCCACCAAAGCCGCGGCCACCATCATCCATCTCGTCGTCAGGGGCATCCTCTGACAACTCATCGATAGGCTCAACACTGGGCATATCCTGATCGCGGGTGCTGATCGTTTTCAGCTCATCCTTGACCATGCCATATTCAACACCGTATTTCTTGAAGGTCTTGCTTACAAGGTTGTCTTCATCCTTTAATATAGAAAGGAGCAGGTGTTCAGTGCCTATCAGTTCACTCTTGAACATCTTAGCTTCAAGATATGTGATCTTGAGAGCGCGTTCGGCCTGCTTAACCAGCGGAATATTATCGGGTTTCGTATTGTTCTGTTCAGGGTTGGCAATGGATTTTTCGATGGTACTGCGCATCAGCGGCAGGTCGAGGCCAAAGTATAGCATGATCTGAACAGCCATACCTTCCCCCTCACGGAGAATACCGAGCAGCAAATGTTCCAGCCCGATATAATCATTACCTAACCTCATGGCTTCTTCACGGCTGTATGTCAGCACATCTTTAACCCTCTGAGAAAACTTAGCTTCCATTTTGATAATTACCTGTTATTATTATGTTTCATTAGTTTAACAAATAAAACAACGGTCGGGTTCAATTGTTAAAACTGATTTAGGGCCGAACTTAGTAAAAATTATTGAAAACCGGCCATTTTCAATGCTCAAAGATACTCACAGCCTGCATGAAACAGGCCTGATTTAAGCATATACTTATCAACAGTTTTCTGTTCAAAATATTGCATGCCGAAATCAACGCTAATTCCTATATTTTCACTACTTTCGTGCCTTATTGAAAGAACAGTGATTTTGAAGTTGAAAAATAAATTCTGAGGACAATGCGCGAAGGGGAAAAAATAGTAAAAGTTAACATAGAACAGCAGATGAAATCTGCATACATCGACTATTCGATGTCGGTGATCGTTTCAAGGGCACTTCCTGATGTCAGGGATGGCCTGAAGCCTGTTCACAGAAGAGTTTTGTATGGAATGCTCGACCTTGGGGTCCTTTCCAACAGGCCTTATAAAAAGTCGGCAAGGATAGTAGGGGAGGTGCTGGGTAAGTACCATCCGCATGGCGATTCATCTGTATATGATACCATGGTGAGGATGGCCCAGGACTGGTCATTGCGTTATCCGCTCGTCGACGGGCAGGGTAACTTTGGTTCTATCGATGGCGACAGCCCGGCGGCCATGCGTTATACAGAAGCCAGGATGAAAAAGATCGCCGAAGAAATGGTGGGCGACCTGGATAAAGGTACAGTCGATTTCCAGTTGAACTTCGACGACTCCCTGGAGGAACCGACAGTGCTTCCTGCAGCCATTCCTAATTTACTGGTGAACGGGGCCTCAGGGATTGCCGTGGGGATGGCCACCAATATGGCGCCGCATAACCTTACTGAGGTTATAAACGGGATTGTCGCGTTTATTGATAATAAAGAGATTACGATATCCGACTTAATGCAATACATTAAGGCGCCTGATTTCCCGACCAAGGGTATCATATATGGTTACGAAGGTGTGAAAGATGCCTTCGAAACAGGCAGGGGACGGATCGTTATGAGGGGTGAAACTACCATCGAGGAGCTAAGTGGGAACAGGGAGCGCATTGTAGTATCATCAATACC
>QMPN01000460.1 GCA_003648575.1 Bacteroidota bacterium | reverse complement strand
TTATACTTCAAAATATGAAGGGTTTATTACAAAGGTAACAAATTTTACTATTAATCATTCTTTCAGGTTTTATAAGTATTGTGAAAAGTGCAGAAAAGCAGGGATTAAAAGGGTTTATTGACCGGTAATCTCACGGGCTTCATCCACATCGATACGCTCGCCGTTTTTGAAAGCAACAATGAAGGCATCGCGGTATTTCTTTTGTACCCGTACCTGGTTTTGAAGCATGATAGCTTCGCTGAAGGAGGTAAAATCCCCGGAAGTATATTTATAAAGCCCATTGTGCTTGTATACCCTGACATCTTTCACATCCTTGAACTTATCAGCTGATTTTTCCCTGGATGTGGAGGCAAACTGAACCCTGAAGCGGATGTTATTTGCCTCATTATGTTTGCCTGAGGCTATTTTTGCATGGTTGTCAGGGTCTTCAACCATCATTTTGTACTCTTTGAAAGCCCTGTAAATGGCTGATGCAATATAGGTTTGTCCTGCATCAGTGCGCAGGTATTTTTCATCATTGGCGTTTGACAAAAAGCCTGTTTCCACCAGGATGCCGGGCATGGCTGTTTTATACAGCACCCAGAACCCTGCCTGCCACACGCCACGGTCTTTCAGCTTTGCCCTTTCCCTGAACTGGTCCTGCACCTTTGATGCCAGTACCAGGCTGCTCTCCAGGTAGGCATTTTGAAAGAGTGTGAGCGTGATATAGTCTTCATCCCTGTTGGGGTCAAAGCCATCATACATATCGGAATAATCTTCTTCCTTGAGAATGGCAGCATTTTCCAGTTTGGCAACTTCAAGATTGGCCTGGCTCTTGTGCAAACCCATCACATAAGTTTCAGTACCATAGGGCTTTGAAGAATTATTGGCATTGCAGTGGATAGAGATGAAGAGGTCGGCTTCTCCGTCATTGGCAATCTGGGCCCGTTTGTGTAACTCAATAAATACATCGGTTTTACGAGTATAGATAACCTCTACATCAGGCAGGTTTTTCTCAATGTATTCGCCGGTTTTTAATGCAATGGCAAGAGCTATATCCTTTTCTTTCGAATATTTACCCACTGCCCCGGGGTCTTTCCCGCCGTGCCCCGCATCGATCACCACCTTTCGTACCTTTTGCTGCGACAGGCCTTCAAGGGGCGAAAACAGGGCAATGCAGATTATACCAAAAATTAATGCGATACGTTTCACCTATGAGATAAATTAGTTAGTTTTACACAAGAAACCCGGCAATTGGCTGGTGGTCTTGAAAAAAAACTGACATTGCTGTAAATACAAAAATAGTACTTAATTCATCGTCAACAAACTAGATTTGTTCACCAATTTATTAACAGTGTACCGGCCGTTATATTGCCTGCTGACCATGGGCTTGCTACTGTGTGCCAGTATAACAACAGCACAACAGGAAGATCCGTTGCATGCAAATGACAGCCTTTACGGTGAACAAAATCTTATTCTGCCCGATACATTGGTCATAAAACCCGATACATTAAGGGGCCAGGACAGTTTAATTATTATCGACAGTCTGTCTGCCTACAACGAGGATCAGGCGCCGGCCATATCTCCCAATGCACTTCAGTTCCGCGTAGATTTTAAATCTATCGACTCCCTTCACTTTGATATGAAGAACCATAAAGTGTTCATGTATAATGAAGCTACCATTAATTATGATGATATTAACCTGAAAGCCAATTATGTAGAGATGGATTTCAACAAAACTGAGATCTTTGCATCCGGAATACCGGATTCAACAGGAAAGGAACGTGGACAGCCAATATTTGTGCAGGGTGAATCTGAATTTCGTTCGCAAACCATGCGATATAATTACGAAAGCAAAAAAGCCCTGATCCAGAACGTGATGACGCAGGATGGCGAAGGAACCATTCGCGGGGATGTGATAAAGAAGATGCCTAATAATGAAGCCAATATCAAGGGTGGCTCCTACTCAACCTGTCCGAGCTGTGAAAACAGGGATTTTGAGTTCCGATATTTCAAATCAAAGGTGATCCCCGGCAAGCGGATTGTTACAGGCCCTGCATACCTGGTTATTGAGGATGTCCCCACACCCTTGTTTCTGCCCTTTGGGTTCTTCCCTATCCGTCAGGGAAAAAATTCAGGGATTCTTATTCCCTCCTGGGGGGAATCAACCGACAGAGGATTTTATTTTGAGGGCGGTGGTTATTACTGGGCGATCAATGACTATATAGACTTAAAGATAGTAGGTGATATTTATACCGGGGGAAGTTGGGCCGTCAAGCCATCCACCAGGTATAAAAAACGTTATAAATACAGCGGTGCCTTTGAATTCCTTTATGCGATAAATATCGTTGGTGAGGAAGGACAATCAGATTACCGCCGCGACAGGGATTACCAGATCAGGTGGCAACACCGACAAGACAAAAAGGCAAGGCCAAACAGTACCTTTACCGCCAATGTGAATATTCGTAGCAGTAAGTCTAATTACTATAACCCAACCACAGCACAGGATTATCTCTCGAACACTTTTCAGTCTAGTGTAGCATACCAGACCAGCTTTTCGGGCAAATATTTCCTTACCCTGAACGCGAATCACAGCCAGAATACAAAAACCAAGCTCATGACCCTTACGCTTCCTGAGGTGTCATTCAATGTAAACAGGTTGTATCCTTTTCGAAAGCAAAACCGATCAGGGAGCATGAAATGGTGGGAAGATATCAGCGTGAACTATACTGCAAATATGAAGAGTACGGTTACGATTGCAGATTCTCTGTTGTTTCAATCGGAGACATGGGACCAGGTTCAGAATGGCATCAAACACAGCATCCCCATCAACAGTTCTGTGAAATTGTTGAAGCATTTTACATGGACCAACTCCATCAATATGACTGACAGGATGTATCTCAAGACCATTGAAAAGAATTGGGTGGACACCGTGTTCAGTGGTAATGATACCATCCCAGGCTATGTGCGTGAGGATACTATCAGCGGTTTCAGAAATGCGTTCGATGCAAACTTCTCCTCCTCCATCACAACCAGAGTGTATGGCATGTTTCAGTTCGGAAAAAGATTTCCTGTGCAGGCGATCAGGCACGTGATCACACCAAAGGTTTCATTTACTTTTACACCTGATTGGGGAGACCCCTATTGGGGTTATTATAAATCCTATTTTGATCCGATCCTGGAAGAGGATGTAGAATATTCAATTTTTGAAGGAAGTGTTTATGGCTCGCCACCCAGGGATAAGTCGGGGAATGTAAACTTCTC
>QMPN01000459.1 GCA_003648575.1 Bacteroidota bacterium | reverse complement strand
TAGGCGGTGTTCATCCTCCGGAGAACAAACTCTCAGCCGATCAGGCCATAGAGGTATTGCCGCTGCCCAAGCAGGCATTCATTCCACTGAACCAGAACCTCGGTGCCCCGGGGGTGGCGCAGGTACAAAAGGGTGATGTGATCAAGGTTGGCCAGTTGCTTGCCAAGGGTGAAGCTTTTATCTCATCCAATGTGCATTCGCCGGTATCAGGCAAGGTCCTGAAGATCGACAATGTAATGGATCCCTCGGGCTACAGGCGCCCTGCAGTGGTGGTCAACGTTGATGGAGATGAATGGGTAGATGGTATCGACCGCACTGATACGCTGGTGAAAGAAATTACGCTTAGCCAGAAAGAGATCGTAGAGAAGATCCACCAACTGGGCATCGTTGGCCTCGGTGGTGCAACCTTTCCCTCTCATGTAAAATTGATGGTTCCCGAAGGGAAGACTGCTGATGTGCTTATCATCAATGGGGTTGAATGTGAGCCTTATCTCACTGCCGACCACAGGCTGATGATAGAGAAGGGCGATGAGGTCATGGTTGGCACTACTATCCTTATGAAAGGCCTGGGCGTTGAAAGGGCCATCATCGGGATTGAAAATAACAAACCCGACGCCATCAAAAACATGACTGAGCTGGCCGGTAAATATAAAGGCATTGAGGTCTGTCCGCTCAAGGTAAAATACCCCCAGGGTGGTGAAAAACAGCTTATTAAGGCTACGATCAAGCGCGAAGTGCCTTCCGGAAAACTTCCGATCGAGGTGGGTGCTGTCGTTAACAATGTAGGTACAGCCTTTGCTGTTTACGAAGCAGTTCAAAAGAACAAACCCCTGATCGAGCGCGTAGTTACCATCACCGGAAAATCAGTTGCAAAACCCGGGAATTTCATGGTGCGGATAGGTACTCCCATAAGAGAGCTTATCGAAAAAGCCGGTGGGCTGCCCGAAGATTCAGGTAAGATGATCGGTGGAGGCCCCATGATGGGTAAGGCACTGTTGTCAATGGATACACCGGTAGTTAAAGGTTCTTCAGGCATCCTCATCCTTCGTGAGAGCGAATCGAAAAGGGTAGACGTAAAAAATTGTATCCGCTGCGCACGCTGCGTATCGGTATGCCCAATGGGCCTTGAACCGGTGCTGCTTGCCCAGCTGGCCGAGATGGAAATGTGGGAAGAGTCAGAACAGGAGAATGTGATGGACTGCATCGAATGCGGCTCATGCCATTACACCTGCCCGTCGGGAAGGCCTTTGCTTGATTATATCAGGCTTGGCAAGAACAAGGTGGGCCAAATAATCAGAAACAGAGGAAAAAAATAAAATATGAGCATGTTAACTGTTTCCGGGTCTCCCCATGTTCACGGAGACTCATCCGTTAAGAAGATCATGTACACTGTGGTGATCGCCATGGTGCCTGCCATGCTGGTGTCCGTATATTTTTTCGGACTCGATGCTTTGCGGGTGCTGGTCATCTCTTCCTTGTCGTGCCTTTTCTTCGAATGGCTGATCCAGAAATATCTGATCAAGGGGCCTGTCACCATTTTTGACGGATCCGCTTTGATCACAGGGATATTGCTGGCTTTCAATGTACCAAGCAACCTGCCGACCTGGATAATCATTGTTGGCGCCTTTGCCGCCATTGGGATGGCAAAGATGTCCTTTGGCGGGCTTGGAAAAAATCCCTTCAACCCGGCACTCGTTGGCCGTGTATTCCTGCTGATCTCTTTTCCTGTGCAGATGACAAGCTGGCCGGAGCCCAAAATGCTGTTTGGCAATATGGCGTCCCAGCCTGATGCCATGGGCGGGGCAACGCCACTGGGATTCCTGAAAGAAGGCCTCAAGAACAGCACAGTGCCTGAGCTTATGAGTAAGATGCCCGACCTGATGATGGACTTTATAGGATTTATCGGAGGATCGCTCGGTGAGGTTTCTGTCGTGGCGTTGCTGCTCGGAGCAATCTATATGCTGATAAAGAAAGTCATTACATGGCAGATACCTTTTGCATATATCGGATCAGTGCTTGTCTTTACTGGCATTCTCTGGCTGATCGATCCTGATATGTATGTCGACCCGTTATTTCATCTGTTAACAGGTGGTTTGATACTGGGCGCCTTTTTCATGGCAACGGATATGGTATCTTCACCCATCAGCCCCTGGGGGCAGATCGTGTTTGGGATCGGCTGCGGGGTGATCACAATATTGATCAGGATATGGGGAGCGTACCCCGAAGGGGTTTCATTTGCCATCCTGATCATGAACGCCTTTACACCACTACTTAACCGATGGCTTAAGCCAAAACTTTTTGGTGAAACTATCAAGGCAGCTTAAATTGTACAATAGATAATAATATAGATAAATGGCCAAAAAAGTTAAATCATCCTTTATCAACATGGTGCTGACGCTGACGATCATCACCGTGGTGGCCTCCCTGGCGCTGGGTTCGATATATAACCTGACCCTGGAGCCAATCGCAGCAGCTAAAAAGGCGGCACGCGAAAGAGCCATCAAACTTGTTCTGCCCACCTTCGATTCCCTGAACAGCTTCAAGGTGCAGATACCTGCCGACCCTGAGCTGACGGCAGGTAATGGAGACCAGGATTCACTGGAGTTTCATCAGGCTTTTGAGAACGGGAAATTAGTTGGTGTAGCCGTGTCGACATTTTCTAACCTGGGCTATGATCCTACACAGATCCAGATTATGGTGGGCTTTCTGCCGGATGGAGTAATCGATAGTACGGTGGTTACCCAGCAAAAGGAAACACCCGGATTGGGAACCAAGATGACAGGCGAAAAATTCAATGGGCAGTTTGCCGGGAAAAATCCCGCCAAATTCAGCCTTTATGTTACTAAAGATGGTGGCCAGGTCGATGCCATCACAGCATCTACCATCACTTCCAGGGCAGTGTGTGATGCCATCAGAAGGGCCAACGCTACTTTCGAATCTGTTAAAAAAGAAGGAGGGACCGAATAATGAATCAGTGGCAGAATTTTACCAAAGGATTTATTAAGGAGAATGCAGTATTTGTATTGCTGCTCGGACTTTGTCCCACCCTGGCTGTAACTTCATCAGCCATTAACGGGATGGGCATGGGGCTGGCAACGACTTTTGTACTGGTTGCTTCAAACATGGTTGTAACGTCCGTCAAAAGCTTTATCCCGGATAAGGTCAGGATCCCTTCATTTATTGTGATCATTGCCTCATTCGTGACTATCGTTGAACTGGTGATGCAGGCTTATACACCGGCACTTTT
>QMPN01000458.1 GCA_003648575.1 Bacteroidota bacterium | reverse complement strand
ATCCTGTACCTGACCACACCTCACGGCTTGATTGATCTTTACCTCGATTGATCATGGCATTCCGGTTCAAACAGTTTACGGTAAACGATGAACGCTCGAGCATGAAGGTGGGCACCGATGCTGTGCTTCTCGGAGCATGGGCAGGCAATCTCGTTCCAGCCACAATCCTGGATATCGGAACCGGATGTGGCCTTATCGCCCTGATGATGGCACAACGCTTTCAGGATGCAAAGATCACCGCTATTGATATTCACGAGGGATCTGTTGAGCAGGCCGGAGAAAATTTCAAGGTATCCCGCTGGACTGATAATTTATCTGCAGAACTGATCTCCCTTCAGGAACTGGCTTCGGGCCGGGCTAACACCTTTGACCTTATCATTAGCAACCCTCCTTTCTTTTCCGATTCACTCCTGCCTCCCGACCCTTCGAAAAAAATTGCCAGGCATACAGAAACCCTGTCCTTTCAGGAACTGGCAAAAGGGGTGAATAAATTATTGAAGCATGGAGGGCATTTTGCATTGATCTTACCCATGGAAAGCCATAAGGCCTTCAGTCATCACGCCACAAAGAAAAGCTTTCTGAAATGCAGGGAACTGGAAATAATCCCTGTGAAAGGAAAGAAACCCAACAGGATTTTATCAGAATGGACTAAGGAGCAGGAAGAAGCGGTTTTTGAAAGTCTGTGCATACGAAAAACCACCCTGGAATATACGGATGAGTATAAGAAGCTTACGGAGGAGTTTTATCTGGCATTATAGTTGATTATAAGTACTTGGAGTACTTGGAGTACTTGGAGTACTTAGAGTGCCTGAAGTACTTAAAGTGATTGAAAATGATTCCGATATGAGAACATTAATTATTGTCCTGGTCATATGCTCTGCCTTCCTGATCATTCCTGTTTCGGTTTCGGCGCAGAAGGTTTTCTCCTGTGATCACAGTTATGAGGCCGACGTCAAGGTGTTTGTTGCCAAATACACTTACGAAGCAGACCTGCTTGTATACAGGGTTAAATACTCTTATGAGGCCGGGCAGAATGATGGCAAGTGGTTTTTTTGCAAATACAAGTACGAAGCCGACAAGACCATCTATTTCTGCAACTACAGTTACGAAGCCGACCTTATCATCTGCTTTGTCGATAACAGCTACGAAGCCAAATGGCGTGAGAAATCCATGCAATACCTTATGTACTGATCCGCAAAAAATCCCTACCTTTCAGTCGTGAAAAGATATTTGCTGGAAATTGCCGTATTCCTGTGTGGAGCGATATTAATGATCTTTGAGATCGTAGGTTCGCGGGTTATTGCACCTTATTTCGGCACCTCCATTTATGTATGGACCAGCCTCATCGGCGTGATCCTTGGCAGTCTCAGTGCCGGATACTGGCTCGGGGGGAGGCTTGCAGACAAAGATCCCGGTTTTAAAGCACTTTCCCGAATCATCCTGGCTGCCGCCATTTTCATTATCCTCGCTACGATGCTGAAAGGGCCTGTGCTTGCTTATTTGTCTGAGGCCTTCACCGATATGATCATGAGGACCCTTCTCGCTGCTATCATACTTTTTGCTCCGGCAAGTTTATTCCTCGGAATGGTTTCCCCTTACGCTGTCAGGTTAAAGCTCAAAACAATCAGCAGCTCAGGAAAGACGGTTGGCAATCTTTATGCCATCTCGACAGTGGGCAGCATACTGGGAACTTTTCTGGCTGGTTTCGTTCTTATACCATTTATAGGTACAACCATCATCCTGTATATCATTGCCGGTACCCTGGTGGCAGTCGCCCTGAGCCTGGGGTTCAAATATCTCAGCAAAGGCGACCTCGCTATGGTCATCCTGGTTCTTATGGTGTCAGGCTATGATATTTACACACTTAATTCATCCGAAAAACAGATTATCGAAGCAGACACACAATATAACCATGTACAAATATTCGAAATGGAGTACTGGATCAGCGGGGCGCCTATCAAGGTTATGAAGGTTAACGACGAATACAGTTCAGCAATGTTTCCGGATAATGATTCACTGGTATATGAGTATGCATGGTTTTACCAATTGGCAGAGCATTTCAAACCGGATTTCGGCAAGACTTTGCTTATCGGTGGCGCTGCATATTCTTACCCCAAATATTACCTCGGGAAATATCCGGCAGCGTACATCGATGTGGTGGAAATAGATCCCGGTCTCACTGAGCTGGCCAGGGAGCATTTTCGTTTGCAGGACAACCCCCGTTTAAGGATCTTTCACGAAGATGGGCGAACTTTCCTGAATAACAGCCCTGAGAAATATGATGTGATCCTCGGTGATGCATTTAAATCCCTGATGTCGATACCTTTTCAGCTCACAACCCGTGAGGCTGCCCGGCGCAAATACGATATGCTGGAGCAGGACGGCATTGTGATCGTCAACATCATCGCCTCCATGGAAGGTCCGGCAAGTGAATTCCTGCATGCTGAGTATGTAACTTACAGGGAGGTTTTCCCACAGGTCTACATTTTTGCCTGCCACGATCCTGAAGATCCCGGCCTATTGCAAAGCATCAGCCTGATCGCACTGAAATCAGCGGAAACACCTTTATTCAGCAGTACAGATCCACTCCTGAGCAGCTTACTTGATCACCGGATCGAACTCGAGATATCTCCTGATGCCATGATCCTCACCGACGATTATGCCCCTGTTGAATATTTCACGCGAAAGGCCATATAATATACTTAATTGCTACTTTTATTAGTTCACCATTAAACAACAAGCATGAAAACAAGGCGTTTTATTATTCTTCTCACTGTCATCCTTATTACCGGATTATTACTGCCATCCTGCTCCGTGCCTGAAGAACACGGCCCCCTTATTATCGGGATATCAAAAGCTTTACCGGAGGAATACTATGGAAATTACGCAAAATGGATAAACACCGCCGACTCCGGCATCGTATGTGTAGATCTATATCATATGCCCCTTGATTCAGCTCTGATCATGCTTGACGGATGTTCCGGCTTGCTCATCAGTGGCGGGCCGGATGTTTATCCGGGGCGGTATGGCCGGGCAGCCGACACCGTCAAATGCGGAACCATCGACTATTACCGGGATACTCTGGAGTTTGCATTGATAGGTAAAGCCAAAGAACTGGGAATGCCGATCCTGGGCATTTGCCGGGGCCTGCAGATTTTCAATGTATATCATGGCGGAAGCCTGTACGCTGACATCCCCATAGATTTTGACACATCAGAGGTGCACAGATGCAAGGATACCTACAACTGCAATCATGAGCT
>QMPN01000457.1 GCA_003648575.1 Bacteroidota bacterium | reverse complement strand
GAGAGTGTCTTTAAAGGATTGTGTATCTCGAATTTCATCGAGAACCCCATCAAGCTCCACTTCTTTATCATCTACAGTGTAAGTACTTGGTCTGTATTCATCTTCCTTTTCTGTATCAATATCTAGTGGGTCTATTCCACTATCTTTGATTAGCTTATTAACTGCTCCAGGATTTTTTTGATCTAGATCAATTAAAAAGCTTAATTTACTCTCATCAAGTAAATCATTCTTTTCGAGCATTTTTAACAATTTAAGATTAGGCTTAAGTCCTGCCATCTTTTTATTGTAATTAGCTCCCATCTTCATAAGTGTTAATGCGTCATCAACACTTTCAATCTGCATATCCTTCCCATTTGCACGGAAAGGGGCAATTAAACGCTCATACTCAGCTTTATAATCTATATCCTTCGGAGTTTCTTCAACTTTTGTAGTTGTATCATCAGCTTTAGTCTCTTCTGCTGCTTCTTTACTCTTACGTTGATCTTTACGCTCTTTAGGATCTTCTTTCTGCTCAGTATCTTCAGCTTTAGCTGCTAAATCTTCCTCTTCTTCCCCTTCAGAATCTTCTTCTTCTTTTCCTTCCTTTTCTGATTCTTCAGTTTTACCCAGGTCCTCTGAAGATTCTTCTTCTTCAGAACTTTCTTCCGTTTCTTCAGTAGAAGTAGGTTCTTGGGGAGTAATAACAGCATCGTCATCTGACAATAATAGCTCAGCAGCCTCTTCATCAGGCATGTCTAGAGGATTAATTTCCTCTTTTTCTTCAGTATTGTCAGTCATATCAAACTTCCCCAGCTAACAGCTCTGCATGAGTCTCTTTATGATCAATTACAGCTTTATCTGCCATTCTACCTAAATTCATAATAGTACTGAAATATTGACGCAAATAACCAATAGAATCAATAGATTTAGTTATCTGTGCCTGATCTTCTACACCTTGCATAGAAGGCTCTGCTTTAATCAGTACTAGTCTACTCGCTTCTTCCTTAAAGTATCCATCTAATATAATACTAGTAAAATCTTCATTTTTAGTCAATTTTTCTAGTGATTCCATAGTAGTAATATGCATTTCAGCTTGTTTAATGCTTAATTCTACTGCTTCTATTTGCTCTTCTTGATTCATTATCGTGTCCTTCGGCATTACCCGTAAGTTAAATTAAAGCTCAGATTGTCCTGAACTAGGGGTGTTTTCTATCTTCTTATCTTCCAATCGTTCTTTCATTATACCTTCTACTACTTTCATTTTAGTATTAGCTTTAGCTTGCTGACTAACCTTCTGTAAGTCTCGTTCTTGTGTAGTACCAGACTCTGTTTCTACATAATCAAGGTCCTTTTTATCAGCAGTACTCTGTAAATCATTAGCTTTAGCCTGTTCAGTACCTACTTTAGCCTGATTTAGCATAGCATCAGTCATATTCTCTTTAGCTTCCGAATCTAGCTTAGCTATCTCTTTCTCTAGTTTTTCTACCTCTAATTCTTTAATCCTTTCAGCTAATGGGTCAGGTTGAGGCTGAAAATCAGTAATTCTTTTAGCTAATTCAGGCATTTTCCGTAATCTAGCTATATCAGCGAGAATTATCTGAGAAAACTCACTACCCATACTCTGAGCAGTAGTTTGAAGCATAAATGCTAGTTCCTGAGCCTTTTCATTATCAGCTTCTGCAGTACTAATACTTAATCTAATATCGAAATTACCTGCTAGATCATCTCTACGTACAGTTACAAATTCTTCATTTGTAATACGTATTACTTCCTCTTCCGAAAGGAATACACTATTCATAGCTACAATCTTACGTCCAACTTGCTTAATACCCTCTGCAAGTCGTCTTAAAATATTAAGTTCACGTTTAGAAGTAGCATCCATAGCACTACGAACACCAGTAGCAGTACCACTAATGGATTGCCCAGAGATACCACTATGAAAAGCTTTTACACCTGTGAGACTCTCAGCATCAGCATTCTGTAATTCAAGCATTAAACCAGCAGATTGAGGTATTTCTGCGTAGGTGTGCATATGAAAAGCATTTCTAGGATCAACTTGTGCATTAAACTCGTAATCTAATCCACGGTCATATTTGCGCTTATTAGTGATATCCAGTGCATCTTTACGGGTACCTGTCTGCCCATTAGCAGATCTACCCATAATATCTATCATTCCTCTGGTAACTGCACCGATAATCTTTTGATTATCCTCTAACAGTACACCATCTGGCTCACCATATATTTGTCTACGAATAGGTAAATATTGAGCTGTCACAAATGGAAGCTTCCCATCTGGAAAGGGATTTTCTTCCAACCTAATCATTACATCCCCAACATAAGTACCTACTATCGGCCTAGCAATACCATCTCCATGAATATCCCAATAACCCCAGTACTCATGAGCTATAAATTTCTTCCTTGGTTTATCAGTAAAATTAAAGGAAGAATCATCATCTATATTATGATCAGATGAACCAATAATAGAATTAGCTTCGATATTTATCTTATCTAAATTAGAGTACTTACCATCTTTCTCCAGCTCAGAAAGAGAAGTTTCAAAACTATAAATAGCAAATTCTGCTTTCTCAATATCACCCATACAAGTAGGATCAATTGTCACATTATCGTAATTACATACTTCAATAGTCGGTTGATTCTTAACCGTAACCATCTGCATTTCTGTATGAAAGCCTGCAGGAATAGCCTCAACAGGTTGACCAGACTGTATGCTCAATTGCACTGCCTGTTGCATGTGAGGAGGTACTTCTGTCTTAAACTTCTCAGGATCTTGCTGAGCTAGCTGTGCTAACTGCTGTAACTCATTTGCTACCTCTGGATTAAGAGAAGGAACAAAATTAAAGTCAGGAACTTCTATTTCTTGCTCCTCTTCCTCGAAATCCCAACCAACTCGAACTATTACCGTACCTTCATCCACAGCTGTATGAATAAAATCATCAATAAATTTAACTTTCTGCAGTTTAGTATTGAATTGGTTATTAAGAACTAAACCATTTTGAATTGCTGCTCCTGTGTCTTCATACGATACAGGATCAGTATTAAACAGGTCTGGAGTACTCAGGAATGGTTCACTTAAAGAGGAATACCTCCATTCTGCTTGTTTCCTAATTAATTTAGGAACAATAGAGGACCTTCCTTTCTTCTTCTCTATTTTAGCTGCACCTTCAATATTAAGATTATCAAGCCAGCTCTTTACATCATTAGTATGAGCATCATGATCACTTTGAGCATCACTATAATCTTGCTTAAAATCTTTTATCTTTGGT